>DASVOI010000051.1:0-28059 GCA_036383395.1 Saccharimonadales bacterium (SeqCode) | reverse complement strand
CTCCAAAGAACGGATACAGCGAGAAGTAATGCCAGCCGGCCGTAGCCTTCAGGGTCATCGCCACTTCAAGCAGCAGCAGCACTAAAATAAGACCGAAGAACGCGGCGAAGCGCGCCTGAGCGTCCCATAGCTTGGGCTTTTGCCGAATCTGCCACGCCAGGCAGCCAGCTCCGGCGAGTATGATGGCCGTCATAATCCAAAATACCGCCGAGGTGCTCACCGACGACGCAGAGAAAGCATAATTATAAAACCAACTGCCCGAGACAAGCGTAGACAGATGATCATAGAACAGCTTAAATCCGACAAATCCCAGGCTGCCGCCCAGGTGGTACACCTTACTCACCCAGGCGTAGTATCCGACGGACAGCAGGTAGCCTGCCGCCGAAATAATCAACACGCGCAGCCGCATGGCCTTGTTGAGCCCTCGCCACAGCTGCTGCCCATATACCGCAACAAAGGCCGCGGCAAAGGCGTTCACATACCACAGGTAATTGAGCTTGTTAAAGACGCCCACAAACAGCAGCAGCCAGAACAGAATCAGCCAACGCATGCGCGGGCGCGCCGCAAAGTGCAGCAGCACCACCAGCGCCAAAATTTTGAGCAAGAAATCGAGCACCACCGGGCCGAAGTCTAGCCTCGTAAACACCATAAAACTAGCGGTCAAGGCCGTGCAAGCCACAATGCCCACGGCCAGCAGGCGGGAGACATGCCTGCGCACCAAAATATACAGCAGCCACAAACCCGCTGCGCTGAATAGAATAGAGGGCAGCCTCATACTCACCGCACTCACCCCAAACACCTTAAAAATAGGATAGAAAATATAGGCCTTTAACGCCCCAATATAGGGCATGAGGAGCACCGGGAAGCCGTGGAATGTTCTGGTCATAAACGTCACACTGTCGGTACCGCCGCGGGCGGCATTTACATACAGCGCCTCGTCGTAGTGCACACCAGGCAAGCCGAGCCGTATACTCGCCCCCGCCACATAGATGGCAATAATGCCCAGCACCGCATAGTAATCGGCTGGCAGGCGCCGCAAAAATGTAACAGCAGACATTACTTGTATTCTACAACCGGGCCAGCGGTGTATGCTAGACTAGAAACTATTAATGTTTAGCAAAGACGCTGACACTACTTTTGATTATGAGGGCGGTGACCTGGAGGCGATGATGCTCGCCGCGCATTATTACCGCTGGATTTTGGACACCGTGCGTCCGTACATCGGCGAGAACGTGGTCGAGGTAGGCGCCGGCGTTGGCTCGTTCTCGCGCCTGCTCATGGAGGCCTTGCCGCAAAAGGTAACGTTGGTTGAGCCGGCCAAGAGCATGCACGACAAGCTGGCGGCCACCGTCGTCACCACCGAAACCACTACTGTTGTCACGCACAACAGCTATATGAAGGATCTGGAGAAGACGCTGCAAAAAGCCAAGCCTGACACCTTCGTGTATATCAACGTATTTGAACATATTGAGGACGACAAAGACGAATTCAAGCGGCTCGGCAGACTGGTGCAAAAGGGCGGCCACGTTATCATTTTTGTGCCGGCGCTCAACGGTCTGTACAGCAATTTCGATAAAAGCATCGGCCACTACCGGCGCTACACCAAGAAATCATTGCGTGAGTTGTGCGAAGCCTCCGGCCTGGAAGTCGTCAAACTGCGCTACATGGACATGCCCGGCATCATGCCGTGGTGGTTCAGCTTTATGATGCTGAAGCGCACCGCGTTGGTGCCGACGTTGGTGCATACTTACGACAACCTATGCGTGCCGGTCATCCGCCTGTTTGAGGACATGATCGAAGCGCCGATCGGCAAGAATTTGCTGCTCGTCGCCAAGCGTCCGTAGGTCTTAAGCGGCTATTTTTTTACCGTCGTGTTGAAGTAGATGATCTCCCAGATAGCTTTGACGCCGTCCTTGAGACCAATCTTTTTGCCTTCTTCTTTGCTGCGGCCGTAGTAGCTAATGCCGATTTCGTACACTGGCGCTTTGCTTTTGGCGACGCGGGCGGTGATCTCCGGCTCAAAGCCAAAACGCTTGGCTTTCAGGTCTTTGGCCAGGCCGCGCACCAAATCGCCGCGGAACATTTTGTAGCAGGTTTCCATGTCGGTGAGGTTGAGTCCGGTGAGCAGGTTAGAGAGGCCGGTCAGGAATTTGTTGGCCACTTGATTGCGGTAGTAAATGATGCGGTGCGGTTCGCCGCCGATGAAGCGTGAGCCGTAGACGACGTCGGCGTGGCCGCGTTCGATGGGGTAGAGCAGGCGCTTGTATTCTTGGGGATCGTATTCGAGGTCGGCGTCCTGGATGACCACCACATCGCCGGTCGTTTCCAAAATGCCTTTTTTGAGAGCCGCGCCCTTGCCCTGGTTCACTTCCTGAAAGACGAGCTTGATCTCTTTGTGCTTCTTTTGCAGCTTTTTCAGGATGTCGCGCGTGCCGTCCTTGGAGCCGTCGTCAACGATTACAATTTCCTTTTGGGTCGAACCTAGGTTGACATCCATGACTTCGGCGATGATTTTTTCTATCGTGTTTTTTTCGTTGTAACACGGCATTACGATAGATAGTTTGGTGGCTTTCACGTTCTATTCCTCTCTTTCCCCAACTCTTTACGCCAATTGTATCACAAGGGGCGCGCTACGTAAGGCAATAGCGTGAGGGCAAAAAGTACATTACAATAAGTGCCTATGGAATCCGCAAAAACAGCCCGGGCTTGGGCACAAGGGCAGGCAGCGCGCGCGCTCAAAATCGATTTTGTCCGGTTTGGCGTGGTGGGGACGGTCGGCTTTTTGATCACAGCTGTTGGCCTGCGCGTGCTGCACGGAGTGTTTGGCCTGCACATTACGCTGGCGACGCTGATCAGCAGCGAACTTGGCCTGCTCTCTAACTTCGTCTTCCACCAAAACTGGACGTACAGCCACGTGGACCACAGCCATAAATCGTTGGCCATGAAATTCTTTCACTTCCACATGAGTTCGTGGAGCGGCGTGGTGCTCATTACGCTTCTGGAAAGTCTGGGCGTTAAAGTGTTCCACCTGAACTACATGACCAGCCTGGTGTTCGCAGCCGGCATCACGATGTTCTGGAACTTTTTTTGGACGAAGTACTACATTTTCCGCGGCAAAACGCCCGCTCCGCTGCTGCATCCAGAAGATACCGCCCGCAACGACGAATAGGTACGCCCGGTGTAATTTGCGGCTGAGCTGTCGGTAATGCTATGATACCGGCATGAAAATTGCAGTTATTGGGACTGGGTATGTAGGCCTCGTGAGCGGCACCTGCCTGGCCGAAGTAGGACACGACGTCGTGTGCGTCGACATTGACGAAAGTAAAGTAGCTCGGCTCAAGAAAGGCGACATTCCGATTTACGAACCGGGTCTCCCTGAGCTGGTGCATAAAAATTACGACGCCGGCCGGCTACGTTTTGTGACTTCGCTGCACGACCTGCACGAGCCTCAGGTTATTTTCTTTGCCCTGCCGACGCCGCCCGGCGGTGACGGCCAGGCCGACCTCAGCTTTGTTTTGGGCGCCGCCAAAGATGTCGCGCACATCATCAAGGATTACACGGTGGTGGTCAACAAGAGCACCGTGCCGGTTGGCACCTACCGCAAAGTGCAGGCCGCTATTGCCGCCGAAACCGACGTGCCGTTCGACGTCGTTTCTAACCCCGAGTTCCTGCGCGAAGGCTTCGCCGTAAACGATTTCATGCAGCCCGACCGCATTGTGGTGGGCACCTCGTCGCCCCGGGCGCGCAAAGTAATCGAAGAAGTCTACTACCCGTTTACCTCTGAAGGCGTGGGCGTGCCGCTGCTTGTCATGGACGAGTCCAGCAGTGAAATGACCAAGTATGCCGCCAATTCATTCTTGGCCACCAAGATCAGTTTCATGAACGAAATCGCCAACATGTGCGAGCTCGTGGGCGCCAATGTGGACAACGTGCGCGAAGGCGTTGGCTCGGACCCGCGCATTGGCAACCGCTTCTTGTATGCCGGCATCGGCTACGGCGGCAGCTGTTTCCCGAAAGACGTTTTGGCTCTGCATCAAGCTGCCGGCCAGTACGATTACGACTTCAAAATTCTGACCGCGGTCATGGACGTGAACGACCGCCAGAAAAAGATTTTGGTCCAGAAAGTGGTGAAGCAGTTTGGCGAAAATCTGGAAGGCAAGACCTTTGCGCTGTGGGGCCTGGCCTTTAAGCCAGATACCGATGACATTCGCGAGGCGCCGGCGCTAGAGATCATTCGTGAATTGGTGGGGCGCGGGGCGCGTGTGCAGGCCTTCGATCCTGAAGCCGCCGAAAACGTGAAGCGCATCTTCCCCGACATTACTTACACTGCTCATGCCAGCGACGCGCTGGAAGGCGCCGACGCGCTGTTGATCGCTACCGAATGGAAGGAATTCCTGGCCGCCGACCCGAAGCTGCTCGCCCAAAAGCTGAAGTCCAAGATGGTCTTTGACGGCCGTAACATTTTTGAGCAGGACGCGATGCAAGCGGCCGGCCTCACCTACTTTAGTATGGGGCGCAGCTAGGCAGCGGCATGGCGCGGAGGGTTTTGATCGCCGGGGGCGCGGGCTTTCTTGGCTCTCACCTGTGCCAGGCACTGCTCGAGCGCGGCGATGAAGTCGTTTGCGTTGACAACCTGTGTACTGGCCGGCGCAAGAACGTCGCGGACCTCGAGAAAAACCCGCACTTTACCTTTGTTGAGCACGACATTACTGAGGCGCTGCCCGAGGCGGTGACCTCCAAAAAGTATGACGTTATTGCCAACCTGGCTTGTCCGGCCAGCCCGCCGCAGTACACCCGCCTGGCGGTCGAGACATTGCTCGTCGGCGCTCTTGGCACCAAGCAGCTGCTTGACCTGGCCGAGCGCGACCACGCCCGCTACATGCACACTTCCACGAGCGAAGTCTACGGCGATCCGTCGGTCCACCCGCAGCCCGAAAGTTACTGGGGCAATGTGAATTCCTACGGCGCGCGCTCTATGTATGATGAATCCAAGCGCTTCAGCGAGGCCATGATGTGGGTTTACCGCCACCAGAAGCAGGTCAACACTGGCATTGTGCGCATCTTTAACACGTACGGCCCGCACATGGACCCGGAAGACGGGCGCGTGGTTAGTAATTTCATCATTCAGGCGTTGCAAGACAAGCCAATTACTATGTACGGCAAGGGCACGCAGACGCGCAGCTTTTGCTACGTCAGCGACCAGATCGACGGCCTGGTAAAAATGATCGGCAGTGACCAAGAAGGCCCGATTAACATCGGCAATCCCGACGAATTTACCATGGCGCAGCTGGCCGAAAAGGTACTGGAGCTGACCGGCAGCAAGTCGGCCATCGAGTACAAACCGCTGCCGCCCGACGACCCCGGCAAACGCCGTCCGGACATTACGCGGGCAACCGAGCAGCTTGGCTGGAAGCCGGCCGTATCGCTGGACGAAGGCCTGCCGCCGACTATTGCTTACTTCAGGCGCGAACTCGGCCTGTAGCCGTTAAATGCTCCAGCCTACCTCAAGCCCGCTGTGAAATTAACTCATAAATAAATGGAGTTGACCGGCCGCCTATTATATACTGAAAGGTAAATGGCGAGGGGATATGACACGATTGTAATCGGGGGCGGGTTTTTTGGACTCAGCATTGCCGATTATCTCCGGGCGCAGTTGGGGCAAAAAAGGGTGCTGGTGCTGGACAAAGAAAAAGACGTCATGAAGCGCGCCTCCTACAATAATCAGGCCCGCGTGCACGGCGGCTATCACTATCCGCGCAGCCTGCTCACCGGCCTGCGTTCGCAGTTTAATTTTGACCGTTTTGTGCGCGACCACCGGCCGGCCATTGTGACCGATTTTGATAAATACTACGCCGTGGCTCGTACCTTCTCCAAGGTCTCGGCCCGCCAGTTTAAGCTGTTTTGCGATCGCATCGGTGCCGACGTGCGGCCGGCGCCCGAGCAGGTGAAGGCCATGTTCGACAAGCGCCTGGTTGAAGATGTTTTTAAGGTGCGCGAATACGCCTTTGATGCTGACAAGCTCAAGGATCAGCTCCTTGGCCGCATGAATGAGCACGGAGTAGAACTGCACACCGGCGCGGCCGCCCGCTCGGTTACAATGGGCAAGGGCGGTTCACTGCTGGTAGAAACCGAAGAGGGCGGCCAGCTTGAAGCCAAGCAGGTTTTTAATTGTGCCTACTCGATGATTAACAAGTTAAACAAGCAGTCGCAACTGCCCATTCTTGACCTCAAACATGAGCTGGCCGAAATGTGCCTGGTGCGCTTGCCGCCGGAGTTGCAAAACATGTCGGTGACGGTGATGTGCGGCCCGTTTTTTTCGTTCATGCCGTTCCCGGCGCGCGGGCTGACCACCCTGTCACATGTCCGCTACACGCCGCACAGCGAATGGCACGACTCCGAAGCGAACTACCGCGACGGCCACGAATATCTGCAGCAGGTTGAACGCGTCAGCCATTTTCCGCAAATGCTCACCGATGTGCGGCGCTACATGCCGCTGCTTGGTAAGATCGAACACAAGGATTCGCTGTGGGAGATCAAGACCGTGCTGCCCAAGAGCGAACACGACGACAGCCGCCCAATTTTGTTCCGCAAAAATCACGGCCTGGCCGGTTACCACTGCGTTATGGGCGGCAAGCTCGACAATATTTATGACGCCTTTCGCGAATTGGACGTGATGCATGCCTAAGCAACCAACCGTACTGGCCGACATCTTCGTTTCGGTGGTGGTGATCACTGACGAGCACAGCCGCAACCTGCATGCCGAAGTCCAGGGCTTAAGCGAGCTTTTAAAAGCTCGCTACGCCAACTACGAAATTATTTTGGTCGACAACCGCATCCCCAAAAAAGAATTGCAAAAAGTAGTGAAACTTTTGGACACCACGCCCTGCGTGCGCGTGCTGCGTTTGTCGCGGGCGGACTCTATTGACGTGTGCGTGTTTGCCGGCATGGAGTCGGCCATCGGCGACGTCGTGGTGATTAAATCGCTCCACGACCCCATCAGCATGGTTGCCAAGTTTGTAACGACCGCCGAAGCATACGATATGGTTTTTGGCGTGAGCAAGCAGCGGCTGCGGGCCAGTGCGGTCAACCACTACGGCGCGCACCTCTTTTACTGGTACAACAAAAAATTCCTGAAGATTTCCATCCCCGAGAACGCCACATACTTTATGGCACTGGACCGCCGCGCCGTAAACGCCATGACGCGCAACACGCGCTACGCCCGGCATATCCGTTACATGGCCCGGCTCATCGGGTACAGCTACAAGGAGCTGGCGTACGACATCAAGCGCACCTTCAAGCCGGAGCGTAAGCCGGTGCACAAGCTCATCGCCTCGGCGTTGGAGCTCTCCACTAATTATTCCAACCGGCCGCTACGCTTTTTGGCCTGGCTGGGCTTTTTGGGTTCGGTTTTGAACTTGCTGTACGCCGGCTACGTGGTACTGGTTGTGCTGTTCAAACACAATGTGGCGCAGGGCTGGCCAACGCAGTCGCTGCAATCGGCGGCGATGTTCTTTTTGCTGTTTGCTATACTGGCATTTATGTGCGAATATATCGGCAACATTTTGCAGCAGTCGCAAGGCGAGCCACCGTACCACATCGCCGACGAGCTGCTGAGCAAGGTGAGTGTGGCCGACGCCACCCGGCGAAATATTGCAAGCTAGTAACAGAGGAGCGACCGTGAGCAAAACAGGCGAAGCGATTAAGAAAAAGCATCAGGCGTGGGAATTTCCGGACTTTGAGGCCGATGTGCTGGCCCCTAAAAAACACAAATATTGCGTCTGCGTGTTCGTGATTAACGAGGGCGAACGTATCCAGAAGCAGCTGAAGGCCATGAAGCCCTTTACCGGCCAGCTCGACGTCGTGGTGGCCGATGGCGGCAGCACCGACGGTTCGCTGGAGCTGGACTTTCTGAAGAAGCAAAACGTGCGCGCCTTGCTCACCAAAAAAGGGCCGGGGAAATTAAGCGCGCAGATGCGCATGGCCTTTGCCTGGGCGCTGCATGAGGGTTACGACGGCGTCGTGGTAGTGGACGGCAACGGCAAGGATGACATCACTGCCCTGCCCGACTTTGTGCGTTTGCTGGACGGGGGTTACGACCATATCCAGGGTTCGCGCTTCATTCCTGGCGGACACGCCATTAACACCCCGCTGGAGCGCACGCTGGGCCTGCACTTGCTGCACGCGCCGCTGCTCAGTCTGGCGTCGCGCCACCGCCACACCGACACCACCAATGGTTTTCGGGCCTACAGCGCCCGGCTGCTGGGCGACGAAGATCTGGCCGTTTTGCGCGACATCTTTATGACGTATGAGCTGCACTATTACCTGAGCGTGGAAAGCGCCCGTTCGCCCAAAAAGTACCGGCTGATTGAAACGCCGGTGACCCGCGCCTATCCGCCAAAAGGCAAGACGCCCACCAAGATCAGCCCGCTCAAGGGCAACGCGCACGTGCTGAAGGTATTGTTTAAGGCGGCACTCAGGCAATACCGCCCCAAAGCCTAAAACGCGTATGCTTGCCTTTCTTAGCCGTGCTTTTTATACTGCGCTCATAACAGAGGAGCAACTTGCATGACAGTAACAGCGCCCGGAGCAGAGGTGGCTAGAAGCAGTGAGTTTGCCGGCACTGACTTGGTGTTAACGGCGGGAATTTACTACACCGACCGAGGAAATGTACGTTTTGAAACGTCGCTCGAGTTTACTGAGCGCGCCCGCGATGCTGGCGTGCCGACCGTTTTTGTTGACGCTTCACCAGAGGCTACGCAAGGCACATGGGTAGCCGACGCTCACCGCGAGCGCGGCGCGGTGGTGCTCAGGGCGGAAGTTCCCGGCATTGCCACGCAGCGTCAACAAGGCGTGGCTTACGCCGTGGACAATGGTGCCGAAAAGGTTGTTGGCACCGAGAGCGAGAAGCCGCTTGTTCCGACCTTTGCTGCCCAACTGAGCGAAGCGCTTGATACGACCGACATTTTGGTGGTCGGCCGCACGCCCGAAGCTTTGGCTTCCATGCCGCCGGTTCAAAAACGCACCGAGCACCTAGCCGGCTGGATTTTGCAGCGGGCCCACCACCTGCCACCCGACGCCTTGGCTGGCCCGCGCGGCTTTAGCGTTGCCGGTGCTGCCGTATTGGCCGAATATCCTTCAGCCCAGAAAGGCATGAATAACTGGATCTATTTGTATGATACGCCGCTGGTGGCGCGACAGCGCGGCCTGCAAGTGGGCCATGTTGCCCTCAACTTTACCTATCCTGCGGGCATGGTGGCCGAAGAAACTGGCAGCCCAGTGTTTGACGGCAAGCGCTACGACCAGTTCGAGCTGCAACTGACGTATTTGCTGGATCAGGCCAAGCTGCCCGAAGGCGTGACCATCGAGAAGGACAGCGCGGGCATGGTCAGCTACGTTCGTTACATGCTGGAGCATTTTGAAGGCGCCTCGCTCCAAAAGAAAGCCGACATTATAGACCACATACGATACACGCTCTCGACCCGGTACGGTTACGAGCTCCCGCGGCCTTAAGCAGGTATACTACAAGGAAAGGAGGGCCACATGGCAGACGCGCTTATTGGATATACGGGTTTTGTGGGCGGCAACTTGGCCGCGCAACATCGCTTTGACGACCAATACAATTCTGGCAACATCGCCGACATCGAAGGCAAGGAGTACGACCTGGTGGTAAGCGCCGCCAACCGCGCCGACATGTGGCGCATTAACCAGGAGGGTGAGGCTGACTTAGCCGAAATCAACGAGTACATTGAGCACATCAAAAAGGTGAAGGCCAAAAAGTTTGTGCTGATCTCGACCGTGGGCGTCTACAAAAGCCCGAATGGCGCCGACGAAGATACGCCCATCGACACCGACGGCCTGCCACCCTATGGCCAAAACCGCTACCACTTGGAGCAGTTTGTGCGTGAGCACTTCGACGCGCTCATTGTCCGTTTGCCTGGTTTGTTTGGCCAGGGTCTCAAAAAGAACGTTATCTTCGACCTACTGCACGACAATATGACTGACAAGATCCATAGCGAGGGCATGTACCAGTACTACAACCTGGCCAATATCTGGAAGGACATCCAGGCGGCGCTCGACAATAACTTGCAGCTGGTGAACTTGGCGGCCGAGCCGGTGCGCACCGCTAATATCGCTGCCTACTGTTTTGGTATGCCCGACTTCCACCAGGAGCCGGAGGGTGTGAAGCCGGCGTTTTGGGACATGCACAGCAAGCACGCCGCGCTGTTCGGGGGCCAAGGCCCATACCTCTACACCAAGCAGCAAGAGCTGGACGACATCAAAGCGTTTGTCGCCACTGAACGCGCTAAGCAATAAGGAGAATTCATGAAACTTGCAGCTTCGAACATCGGGTGGGCACCGGAGAAATTAGGCAGGATGCTGCCGGAACTACACGATCGAGGAGTACAGGGCTTAGTTATTGCGCCGACCATGGTATGGCCGGAGGCGCCAAACGTTACGGCGCAGCAAGCAGACGAACTGTATCAGCGTGTTGCCGACGCCGACCTAAAAGTGGTGGGTATGCAATCGCTAACGTATGGGCTGGATCACGCCGCCTTGTCGGGTGATCAGGCTGCCAAGACGCGTCTGACCGAGCACCTGAAACGGCAAGCCGAACTGGGCGGGCGTCTGGGTGTCCAATCGCTGATTTTCGGGTCGCCGGGATTGCGGCGCGGTGTAAACCGCGGTGAAGCGGTAGAGGTCTTCGCTGAGGTAGCCCAAGCCGCCGCCGATAACGGCACCAAGTTGTGCATCGAGCCGCTGTCTGGCTATGGCAATGAATTTGTCACTACCACGGTTGAAGGCGTGCGGTTGGTTCAAGATGTGCGGGAAGCAAGCGGCAGCGCCCAAGGCTTTGGCCTGCACCTCGACGGCGCCGCCATTGCCGGCCAAGGAAAGCCAAACCCGCACGTCGACATTATGGCTTCTCAGCTCCTTGTTGGCATCGAGTCGTTTGACGCCAGCGCGCCCGAGCTGCAGCCGTTGAGCCTGCACCCGGAGGTCCCGCATGAGGAAATGGCCAGCGCGCTGCGCACCGCTCAGTTCGCCGGTTATGTGTCGCTGGAAATGCGCGAGCCTACGGGCGCGGCCGATCCAGTGGCGGCTTACCTGCACGAAGTGACGGTCGCCCACCGGTTATATGTCTAAGGGAGGGAACATGAAACTAGCAGTATCAAACATTGCCTGGACGGCCGAGGAAGAACCGGAGGCCGCCAAACTGTTGCAGGACTTGGGTGTGCGGTACGTGGAAATCGCGCCGACTAAGGTGTGGGACGATCCGCTGCATGTGACCGACGCGCAAATCAAGGACTATCTGGACTTCTGGGAGCGCCACGGCATTACAGTGGTGGCCTTTCAGTCTATGCTGTTTACTCGCCCGGATCTGAAGTTGTTTGAAAGTGCTGAGAATCGTACGGCCACGCAGGAATGTTTAGAGCAGTTCATCCGGCTGGCCGGCCGGATGGGCGCCGGTGTGCTGGTATTTGGCTCGCCTAAAAATCGCCAGCGCGGCGACATGCCCGAAGCCGAAGCTGCGGCCATTGCCAAAGAATTCTTCGGCGCACTTGGCGATACGGCCCGCGAGCAGGGCGTGCGTTTTTGTATTGAGCCAAACGCACCGCAATACAACTGCGACTTTGTGACGACCGCCGCGGCCGGCATATCACTGGTGCAAGAGGTGGCCAGCCCGGGCTTTGGCCTGCACCTGGACATCGCCTGTATGACACTGGCTGGCGACGACGTCCCGGCGTCAATCAAGGCGGCCAAGGACGTCATGCAGCATTTTCACATCAGTTCGCCCATGCTAGAACAAGTCGCCGATTTGCCCGACGTGCCGCACCGCGCCGCCGCCGAGGCGCTGAAAGCAATCGGCTATGATAAGTTCGTTTCCATTGAAATGAAGCCCGGTGAGCCGGGCACGAACATCGGACGCGTGGCCGAGGCCGTGCGCTTCGCCCAAAGCGTTTATACGGCCTGAACGCGCTCCAACTCCTGCTCTTCTTCTTTGAAGAGCGTGCGGCGGGCCAGGAAATTCCAGGCAAAGACAACGACGGTCGCTGCCGCCTTGGCGATAATGTAGTTAACTCCCAGCCAACCCGTTAGGATAAGCATCAGGATATTCAAGATGCCTAGGCCCACGAGCCCGACAATGCCAAACAGTAAGAAGACCTTTTTGTGGTCGCCCTTGGGCGCGCCAAACACGAACTTATTGCTGAATACGTAGGTAAAGATGAGGCCAAGTATAAAACCGCAGCAGACCGCCAGCAAATAGTACAGCCCAAGCACCTGCTTAGTAAAAATAACAGTGCCGAAGTCGACAACAAGCCCCGCGCCTGCCACGGCAAAGTAGCGGACAAACTGGCGGGCAACCGTGCGGCTCAGCAGACTGCTCATTGCTGTTTGTCGGCCAGGATGCCTTTTAGATATTCGCCGTAGCCGGATTTCACTAGCGGCGCGGCGATGGCCTCTAACTGCTCGTCGTTAATAAAGCCCTCACGCCAGGCGATCTCTTCGATGCAGCCGATCTTTATGGCTTGGCGCTCTTCAATGACCTGAACGAACTGCGAGGCCTGATTCATGCTGGCGAAGGTGCCGGTGTCGAGCCAGGCGGTGCCGCGATCCAGCAGGTATACTTTTAAGCGGCCTTTGCTGAGGTAGGCGTTGTGCAGCTCGGTAATTTCGATTTCGCCGCGGGCGCTCGGCTTGACTTCCTGGGCGTACTGCACGACGTTATTGTCGAAGATATAGAGGCCGGGAATGGCGAAACTGGACTTGGGCTGCTCGGGCTTTTCTTCGATAGAAACGGCGTTCATTTGCTTGTCGAACTCGACAACGCCATAGCGCTCTGGGTCGGCAACTTGCTGGCCAAAGATAACGCCTCCGGCCTCGCCTTTTTCTACACTCTCTACGGCTTTGCGCAGTTTTTCGTCGAAGTCGCTGCCGTAGTACAGGTTGTCGCCCAAGATCATGGTGACATTGTCGCCGCCAATAAAGTCAGCGCCGACGATGTAGGCGTCAGCCAGACCACGGGGCTCTTCTTGCACGATGTAGCTGAAGTTACAGCCAATGCGCTCGCCGCTGCCTAAGAGCTGCTCAAAACGAGACAGATCCTGCGGCGTAGAAATAATAAGTATGTCGCGGATACCGGCGCCGATGAGCGTTGCCAGCGGGTAGTAGATCATCGGTTTGTCGTAAATGGGCATGAGCTGTTTGCTGATGGCCAGCGTAATAGGATAGAGGCGGGTGCCGGAACCGCCGGCCAGAATAATACCTTTCATTACTTTTGTTCCTCCTTGGGCTTGGCTTGCTCAGCCTGAATATAGTCGTGCAGCTCCTGCCGCCAATCGCTGGGCGTAAAGCCGGCTGCTTTGATTTTGCCGAGGTCAAAGAAACTCTTGAGCGGGCGCGGCGAAACGTGCGGCTTGCTCTTGAAGTACTCGGAGGTAGTGGTGTCGGTTACTTTCAGATCTTCGCGGCCAATCTCTGCAAAAATGAGCCGGGTGATGTCAGCCCAGCTGGCCGGGTCGCCATCGTTGGTCAGGTTGTAGATGCCGTATTCGGCCTTGGTAGTCAGCAGATGGTGGATGCCGTCGACCAAGGTTGGCGTAAAGGTGAGCCGGGTGATCTGGTCGTTCACGACAGTGGGTGCGATGTTTTTCTCAGCCAGGCCCAGCATGATGCGCACAAAGTTGTGGCCTTCGCCAATCAGCGCCTGGATGCGCAAAATATAATGCGTGGGCGTAATAGAAATGGCGATATCGCCAGCTGCTTTGGTCTGAGCGTAGACGCCGAGCGGTGCTACGTCCTCTGTTTCGGGGTGGTTTTCGCGGGTGCCGTCAAAAACGTAGTCGCTCGAGGTGTGTACCAGCGTCAGGCCGTGTTCGGTCGCGACTTTGCTGAGGTAGCCGGCGGCCACGGCGTTGATCTTCCAGGCGGCGGCGCGGCCTTCTTCGGTCTCGGCACCGTCCACGTTGGTGAAGGCAGCAGCGTTTATGATGATGTCTACCTTGCTCCAGTCATAGCTTTTCACCATCTCCCAGTCGGTCATGTCGAATTCGTCGCGGTCGACGGCGATAGCTTTCGGATACTTGTCGTGCAGCGCCCGGCCCAGCTGGCCATACGCGCCGATAATAAGGATGCGTGATTCGTCCATTACACCTCCAATGGTTTTACGTCCTTGAGCATCGGGTGGTTCCGGTCGCGGTCGCTCATAATGGACTTATCGAGCGGAATGGGCCACTTGACGCCGATTTCTGGGTCGCCCAAGTTAGCAAAGCAGTATTTGTCGTAGTTGTCGGCACTCCAGTGAGCGTTGACGCTGTAGAGGTAGTACGTATCTGGCTCGAGCGTTTGGAAGGAGTTGGCCACGCCTTGCGGCAGGAAGACGGCCTTGGTGGGCGTAATCTCTATGGTTACTACTTTGCCGAAGCTGGGGCCTTTCCGCAGGTCAACGTAGGCGGCAAACACCTTGCCGGTGATAACCGAAATGTATTTGTCCCACGGCTCAGCGTGAAAGCCGCGGGTAACGCCGGCTTCTTTGTTGTAGCTCAAGCTGTTCTGCACGATGTTGAAGGTTTCTGGCAATCCGGCGGCCACTAACTTGGCCTTTTGGTATTTCTCTTGGAAATAGCCGCGCTCGTCGCCGACTTGGGTGACGTCAAAAATGAGCAGGCCGGGAATGTCGGTAGTGTGCCCAGTGACCTCGGTGGTTGGGACGCCCATGCTACTTGTCCTCCTGCATAAATTTGGGGACGTAGAATTTTTCCATATAGGGCTGCCACCACTCAGGGTGGTTCTTGTACCAATCAACCGTTTGCCGCAAGCCTTCCGCAAACGTGACGCTGGGCTGGTACCCCAACTCGCGTGTTAGCTTGGTGTAATCAATGGCATACCGGCGGTCGTGGCCGGGGCGGTCGGTAACGAACTTTTTAAGTTCTGCTGGTTTCTGGGTGAGACTCAGGACGGCGTCGGCAATCTCGATGCCATTCTGTTCCTCGCCCCCGCCAATGCAGTACGTTTCACCCGCCTTGCCGTTGTGCAGAATGAGGTCGATAGCCCGGCAATGGTCGAGCACGAATAGATAGTCGCGCACACTCTTGCCGTCACCATAAATGGTCAGCGGTTTGTCGTTGAGCGCCATAAGGGTGAAGACCGGAACGATGTTTTCGGGCACCTGGTACGGGCCGTAGTTGTTGGAGCAGTTCGAAATGGTAATATCCAAGCCATAGGTGTGGAAGTAGGAACGGACCAAATGGTCGCTGCCTGCTTTCGTGGCCGAATACGGGCTGCGCGGGTCGTAGGGTGTGGACTCGTCGAAGCGCTCCTTGGTGCCGAGTTCCAGGCTGCCAAATACTTCATCGGTCGAGACGTGGTGGAACCGCTTCACGCCATGATCGCGCGACAGGCGGAGCAGTACGTTGGTGGCGAGCACATTACTGCTCACGAAAGCGTCCGGATTTTCGATAGATCGGTCAACATTGGTCTCGGCCGCAAAGTGCACCACGTAATCGATGCCGGCCTCGAAAATAGGCCGGAGCTTGTCCTCTTCTATGAGGTCGAACTGGTGAAACGTAATGCTATCCATAACGTCGTCCAGATTGGCCTTATTGCCCTGCTGGTTGAGCTTGTCGACCACGATCACTTGATATTCAGGGTGATTCTTAACGGTGAAATGCACAAAGTTCGAACCAATAAACCCTGCGCCACCGGTCACGAGCATTTTCATATCTGTACCTAGTATACCTCTCTTAGCTTATCTCGCATAACGCCACCAGTGGTAGGTGGTCGGAAATATCAACGTCCGGGCAGCTGTGCTCCAGTACTGTTACGTCGTGGTTCACGTACATGAGGTCGACGACGGCCGTGGCGTACCCAGGGAACTTTTTGAGGTCTTTACGGTTGACGTTGAATGACGTCTGGAGCTCATCTTTTTGGAAGACCGTTTGCAGCACGGCATCCAGCGGCGCAAGCGCGGCGTTGGTGGGCTTGAGGTTGGTGTCGCCAGCAAAGATGACGTTCTTTTTGCCTTTTACGGCGCCGGCAATGGTTTGGCACATGGCCTTGCGCCGGTCGCTGGCGCTGTCGCCATCTAGGTCCCACACACCTTGGGTGTTGAAGATGTTCAGTTCGTGGCCGTCCGCGTCTAAAATGACATGTTGTAGGTTGCGCGGTGTGGCGGCAAAGGCTTCGGCGTTGCGCTCGGTGCGCTCAGCAAAGGGCGTGTCATAAGGCGTGACGTGGTGCGCCTTGATGGGAAAGCGACTGATGACGGCGTTGCCCGACTCATTGCGGTAGTCCTCGGCGTTATCGAGGAACGCTGGCGCGAACACGCTTTCGTGCTCCCAGCTCAGGCGCCTTTTGAGTGTTTCTAGCGAATGGAAGCGCTCTGGGGCGGCCGGGTCATCACACGCCAAAACCTCTTGCAGCATCAGCACGTCCGGCCGTTCCTTGTTCAGATAGTCGATAATGCCGTCCATAAGCAACCCGCCCCGCCACAGGTTCAGGCAGATAACTTTTACTTGCATTTTGGCGTTCTCAGGCCTGCTCAAAGTTGGGGTCAAGCGCTTCGACGTTGGTCGCGATCTTGTTGTGCCAGTCGATTTCCGGGAATTTGTGCATGAGGTCGGCGATGTAGACGCGCAGCTTTTCGTAGCCGTCTTCGGTGCGCGACTCGAACTTAATGGTCAAGTAGGGCCCGTTCTGCGAGTAGCGCACCACGAACATGCCGTCTTCCAGCTCCAAACGGATACCGTCGCCGGCGCGGTCGTCGTCGATCACTTCGGCGGTGGGGAAGTCTTTCTTTAGGATGGGAGCCAGCTTGGCGGTCAGTTCCACCTTCTTGTCGTCGGCGCACGACAGTTTGATTTCCGGGCTAGAGAAGTAGTGCGGCAATGCAGCCACATACTGCGACAGCGCTTGGTCGCCCGAAGACAAGAAGCGCAGTAGGCGCATGGTGGAGTACAGCCCGTCGTCGTGGTTGTAAAAGTCGGCTGAGAAGAAGAAGTGGCCGGAGAGTTCGCCGATGAAGGCCGCCTTCACTTCCTGGTTTTTCTTTTTGAGGAAGGAGTGGCCGGTGCGCCACATAAAGGGCGTGCCGCCGTTGGCTTCGATGGTTTCGCTCACTACTTTGGAACAGAGGGTGTTATACATGATTTTAGCGCCGGGGTGGTCGCGCAGCACGTCGGTGGCAAACAGGGCAACCAGCACGTCGTTCCAGATGATGCCGCCCTTTTCGTCGATGATGCCGATGCGGTCGCCGTCGGCGTCGTAGGTCAGGCCGACGTCGGCGCCGGACTCAACGGTCTCTTTGCTGACGCGCTCCATGACGGTAGTTTCGGTGGGGTCGGCGATGCCGAGCGGGAAGGTCGGGTCAACGTTGGTGTTGAACTCCACGACTTCGCAGCCGGCTTTGCGCAGCAGCTCTGGGGCCAAAGCGCCGGCGGTGGTGCAGCCCGGGTCAACGACGACCTTTAGCTTGCGCTTGAGCGGCAGGCGCTGTAACAGGTCGTCGTAGTATGCCGGCAAAATGTTCTCTTCCTTTGTGGCGCCAGGCTTGTCGCTCTGTTCGTAGTCTTCTTCTTGCACCAGGCGTAGCAGTTCTTGCATACCGTCGCTGACCAATGTCTCGGAGTAGCCGTTGGCAAACTTGAAGCCGTTAAACTCCGGCGGATTGTGCGAAGCGCTGACGTAAACGCCGCCTTGGCGCTTCAGGTGATACTGCGACCAGTAAAAGGTGCCGACCAGTACCATGCCGATGTTAACGACGTCGATGCCCGCCCACGACAGGCCTTTGATAATACACTCGCTGTACTCCGGGCTGGTTGCGCGGCAGTCGCGGCCGACAACGGCTTCGGTAATGCCGTGGCGTTTCAAATAGGTGCCAAATGCTCGGCCCAGGTGCTCGGCAAGTTCCGGACTCAAGTCGGTGCCGACAAGTCCGCGCAGGTCATAGCCGCGAAAGATGCTGGGGTTTACTTTCATAGTGAAAACTCCGTCCGTTATTTTGCTTACAAAATGACAACCGCCTCAAGCTTGGGGCGATGGTCGTACCCCCATAATACTCCTTTTCGGTCTGGCCGAGAGATGTTATTCGTACAACCCCGGTTTCGGTCCGGCCCGATTGTCTGGTAAAATGGGTATCATGATTGTCGCACTTATTGCGGGCGGTGCAGGCACGCGCCTCTGGCCCTTGTCTACGCCCGAGTACCCGAAGCACCTATTAAAAGTCACCGGAGATCAGTCGTTGTTGCAGTCCTCATACGAGCGCGCTAAACGCATCACCGACAAGATCTACGTCGTAACCGAAGCCAGTCACGCCCACCACGTGCGCGACCAGCTGCCGGAACTGCCCGAGGAGGCCTTCATTGTTGAGCCGGCTCGCCGCGGCACCTCTGGTTGTTTTATTGCTATGGTAAATCGCGCCAAGCGCGACCACGGCGATGATGAGCCGCTGGCCATCACCTGGGCCGACCACTTCGTGCGCGACATGGACGGCTACGCCGCTACCTTCAAGGCCGCGGGCGACGCCAGCCAAAAATATAACCTGCCGGTGTTTGTCGGCGTTGAACCCACGTATCCTTCGACCGGCCTGGGCTATATCCACAAGGCCGAGCTGTTAGAAGGCGAGCAGCTGGTGCACAAGGGCGCCGGCTTCAAAGAGAAGCCCAACCACGAACTCGCCCAAGAATTCTTGAGCAGCGGCGAATACCTGTGGAACACCGGCTATCTGGTGGGTACGGTCAAGGCCTTTGAGGCTGCCATGGAAAAGGACTGTCCCGACCTGTGGCGCGACTACCAGAACTTGAGTGCTACCACCGACGACGAATCGTACAACAACGCCTATTTGGCGCTCGAGAGCATCGCCGTCGATTACACTTTTAATGAAAAGGTGCAGGAATCGTTGGTGGCCCAGGGCACCTTCGACTGGCTGGATATCGGCGCCTTTAAGGACCTCTACAGCGTGACGCAAGCCGACGAGCAGGGCAACTGCCGCTTGGGCGGCAAGGTCGCCACCCTGGAAACAACGAATTCCTATGTTCGTAATGACGACCCGGCGCGCCCGGTGGCGGTCATTGGCCTCGACAACGTCGTGGTAGTGAACACGCCAAACGGTATCTTGGTGGCGCGCACCGACATGTCACAGATGGTCCGCGAAGCGGCCAAGCAATTCCAGGACAACTAGCGTTTTATGGCGCTGTCGATCAGCGCTAGCATTTTTTGGCGAAAAACAGCCGGGGAGAATTCCTCGGCTTTTTTGCGGATGATTTCTGGTTTGAACTGAGTGGGGTCGAATGTTTTGAGCGTTTTGGCGAGCGACTCGGGAGTTTGCTCGTCAAAGAACAGGCCGGTCTTGCCTTCTTCAACGTAATCAAAGGCGCCGCCGGCCTTGTAGGCGATTACCGGCGTGCCGGCGGCCATGGCCTCAACCGGCGTCACGCCAAAGTCGTCAAAGCTGGCGAAGATGAATCCTTGGGCGGCGGCCATGTAGCGGGCCACGGCCTGATCGTCGGCAGGCGGGGCAAAGGTGACACTTTGGCCGGCCAGCCGCTCGAGTCGGTTGTGCTCCGGGCCGTCGCCCACCACAGTCAGCGGCAGGCCAAGGTCGGAGCAGGCCACAACGGCGATGTCGGTGCGCTTGGCCGGGGCTTGGCGGCCAACGGTCAGCAGGCCGGAGCGTTTTTCGGCCGGTAGGGGTGTAAAACGACTGATGTCTACCGGCGGGTGGATAACCACGGCACTACGTCCGTAGTACGTCTTAATATCGCGTTGGATATGCGTGGAGTTGGCCACAAAATACGTCGGGCGTTTGCTGGCTTTCTTGTCCCAGCGCCTGAGCGGGCCAACCAGCAAGCGCAGACCTAAACGGGCCAGCGGATCGAAGGCGCCAAAGCCGGGACGCTTTCGGTATTGGTCGTAGTGCCGCCAGTAGTAGTGCGTGGGCGTGTGGCAATAACAGATGTGCACCGTGCCCTTGGGTACGCGGATGCCTTTGGCTTCGCCGTTGCCAGTGCTGCTAATGACCAGGTCGTAGCCCGTGAAGTCCAGGTGTGTAAACCACCAAATGCGCAACACGCCCACAAATTTACGCAAGCGGCCAAATGGCTGATGGCCTAAAAAGCCGGTTATTACCTTGCCGCCTAAGCGCTGGCGCCACTCCGGCGTGGCGTAGGAGGTGTAGATGGGCGCGTCCGGAAACATTTGGTGCAGTTCGTACACCACACGTTCGGCGCCGCCGCCGATCAGCCAGTCGTGCACAATGGCGACCTTCAGCGGCCGGCTCATGAATTGGTGCCCCGCCCGCCCAATACGACACGGACGGTTTTGAGCAAGATGGTCATATCCAGCCAGAAGCTCCAGTTCTGCACATAATAGAGGTCAAGCTTGCGGCGTTCTTCAAAACTGATGTCGCGTCGACCAGAGACTTGCGCCAGGCCCGTAAGGCCCGTCTTGACCGCCAAAATGAGGTTCTTTTTGTTATATTTCTCGAGGTCGATGGGGTCGAGCGCCCGCGGCCCGACCAGGCTGATGTCGCCCTTTAGGATGTTAATAATTTGCGGCAGCTCGTCGAGGCTGGTGCGGCGCAAAAAACGGCCTATGGGGGTGATGCGCGGGTCGTTGGGCAGCTGGTCGCCGTTTTCACGGAATTCTTTGAGCAGGTCGAGGCGGCCCATTTTGGCGAAGCCCTCCTCGGGGCTCATGCAATATTCTTGGTACATGCTGCGGAATTTATAGAACGCAAACTTGCTGCCGAAGCGGCCCAGGCGCAAGGGCTTGTAAAAGACTTTGCCGCGCGGCTCGGTGACTTTGAGGGCGACAGCGATCAGTAGCATGGGAATAGCGGCCAGCACCAGGAGAATACTGCCAATAAACAGGTCGGTCAGCCGTTTGACCACGCGTCCCCAGCCGAACAGCGCCGTCTGGTGCACGGTAATTACGGGGATGCTGCTGCGGAACAGCTCCACTTCGATATTGCCGACAAACAGCTCAGTGTTGCCGGGTACAAAGCGAAAGCCCACATGAGTCTCCTGGGCGTAGGTAAGGATGCGGGCGTTTTTGGTCTCGTCGGCGTAGAGTTCGGTTTGGACAATGCCGTGCAGCTCGCCCTTGTGGTGCCGCAGGTATTCATCAAAGGTGCGGAAGAGCGGTACGTGCTCGTGTGTGCCCAGGCTGGTTTTGCCGCCCACCACAGCAACAACTTTGTAGCCGGATTTGCGGCTCTCGGACAGCCAGTCGAGCAGCTCGCGGGTCATGGCCGTGTTGCCCACCAACAGTACATGCGTCAGCCCCACCTCGTAGCCAAACAGCCAGCCGCGCACAAACCGCGCCAGGTTGCGGAGCACAACCAAAAAGATAAAGCCGAAGGCAAAGCCATAGATAGGTATCAGGCGGGCAGGGAAGATCGGTTTGCTGGCCACAAAGTTCCAAAAAATAACGAACAGCATGCCGATGAACGAGCCCATCAGCAGGCGGCCGAGCTCGGTAAAGCGCTTCTCGTAGATATTACTGTTGTACAGCCCGAGCAGGGCAAAAATCAGAATCCAAAAGGGAAGCACAACCAAAAACACGCCGATGTAGGTGCGGCTGTTGATCGGCCCCAAGTGCTGCTGCGCTAGCCCAAAAGCCAACTTAACGCGCAGCACGTACGCCATGATAAACGCCCCGACTAACGCCAGGAAATCTCCCGCCATCAAGCAAAGATTGTAGATCAGGGAAATATTGTTTTTCATGGGTTACCCCGATTGTACCACTTTGGCTGTTTTTGTGGTGGAGCAGGCGGCTAGGCCGATATTTTCACAAGTTCTGTTTGCATAAACGGTATACTAGATTGGTAGTACTTATGAAAAAAGTTGTTCTGTCCCAGATTGCTCCCTTCTCCGCCGCCCTGACCGCGACAACATTCATCGTGCTGCCCTTTCACGCGTTTCTGACGGTATGGGCGGGCAGTAGCTTCGGGCATTACGATTGGTTTCGTTTGTGGATTGAACTGGTGCTATTGGTGCTAGCGCCGCTGGCCGCTGCGCTGGTGTGGCAGTCGCCTCGTTTGCGGGATGCATTCCGGCGAGATGCGCTGGTGTGGACTATTCTTATATACATTGTGTGGCAGCTGTTGTTGGGCGCGTGGGCGCTGGCCCGCGGGCAAGTGAATCACACGGCGCTTTTGACTGGCTGGGCGATTGACCTGCGCTTTGTCTTGTTTTTGCTGGTGGCCTGGGTAGCGGCTTTTTACCGCCCGTGGCTGGCGGCGCGGTGGCGCGAATTGCTGCTGATCCCGGCCGCGGCGACGATTGCGTTCGGTCTGCTCCAGGCCTGGCTGCTGCCGGCGGATTTTCTGAAGCATTTTGGCTACGGCCCAAAGACCGTACAGCCCTTTACTACCGTTGATCAGAAAAGCGGCTACGTGCGTTTGCAGTCCACACTGCGCGGGCCTAACCCGTTTGGGGCCTATCTGGTGCTGGCGCTGGCGGCGTTCGGATCGTTTTTGGTGCGCGGCGGACGCAGGCACTGGCGAGTCGCGGCAGGGGCGTTATTTGCGGGGGGCGCTATTGCGCTTGGCGCCACATATTCGCGCAGCGCGTATATTGGCATGGTGCTGTCGCTCATCGTCTTGGCGTGGCTGCTGCTGACCGCTCAGCGGGCGCGGCAGCTGCTGCTCGCGGCAGTCGCGGTTGGCGTTTTGGTGGCGGGCGGTCTGTTTTTGGCGCTGCGTCATAACGACCGTTTCCAGAACACGTTCTTTCACACCGACAAACACTCGGCGTCGGCCGAGAGCTCTAACGAAGTTCGCACGCTGTCGCTCCAGCAGGGTGCGCGCGATGTTTTGCGGCACCCTTTGGGTCGGGGGCCGGGCTCGGCGGGGCCGGCGTCGGTACATAACGGCACGACACGTATTGCCGAGAACTATTACTTGCAAATCGGGCAGGAAGTCGGCTGGTTGGGCCTGGCCCTATTCTTGGCTATCAACGTGCTGGTAGTCTGCAAGCTGTGGCAGCGCCGAAACGGTCAGCTGGCCAGTGTGCTTTTGGCGAGTTTTGTGGGCATTAGCTTTGTAAATTTGCTGTCGCACGCCTGGGCGGACGACACGCTCGGCATGCTGTGGTGGGGTTTTGCCGGTGTCGCATTGGGTGCGCCCGCGGCCATGCCCAAGAAAACCACCCGCCGGAAGGAGGCTGCATGAACGCATTTTGGCACAACCTGTGGGATCGCTTTTTCGTCTTTTATGGTAAACGGAGTGGGACTGCCAAGGAGGTAACATGAGTGACACGGTACGCCCAACCAAAAAACAACGTGAACTGCTGAACTACATTGAGCAGTTTATCGGCGAGCATGGCTACAGCCCGAGCTATCGGGAGATTATGGCCGGGCTGAACTATACGTCGGTGGCGACGGTGGCGCTGCATATTAACAACTTAATCAGGCGCGGGCACTTGCGCAAGCGGGACCATTCGGCGCGGTCACTGGAGGTTGTCAGCCCCAGCGAGTCGGCCAAGGTCACCAGCAATGTCATCAAGCCGGGCGAGGAAAAGTGGCTGGTCGAAAAGGTTGAACACTTGTTTGCTGAGCTGGAGCAGGCTGGCGAGATCGCCGTAGAGCAGCTGGACCATCTGTATGTGCTTGTCGGCGCCCTGAAGGTGCTTGGTCTGGACGGCGCGGCGCAGAGTTTTATCCCGCGTTTGACCGCTCTCAAGCAGCGGCTGCCTGGCCAGCAAGAATAGTGTTGTGTTGGCAAAACTACACCACGCATGTAGCGTGCCTGCGTGATACGATTACTAGTACTTAACAACCAATAGCTGGAAGCAGGTGAAATTCCTGCACTGTGCCGCAACGGTGAGCCGCTTTTACAAAAGAGCCGGTGAAGTCCGATACAGCTTTTAAGCCAATGTTCCCGAGCAGGAACCGGCGAGGGTTGTCCCTCCGCCTGCTCGACCAAAAACAAACGAGCAGGTATTTTTATGTCACAAACAGGGGTTCTTGTGCCAGAGGGTCTGCCGCGCGCCGCGCGGCCCGCTGGCTTGCACCCTGTGCTCGTGGGTGAGACTGACCAGCCGTGGGACGTGCTGGCCCAGCAGCTCGGAGTAAACGCCTTTTATCCGGTTGTGGCGGTGCCGGAGGCGCCGGCGGCGGACTACCGTCCGGCGGCGCAGCTAATTGCCGAAGTCGCTGAAACTGCCGTAACAGCCGAAGCGCTAGCCGATCCGCCACAGCGTATTTACACACTTGGCGGCACGGCCGTTGAGGCCGCTGGCGTCGCCCGAGCGGACCATTTGCCTGGCGAGTCTGCTACTCGTGCGCGCTACCAGCGCTTTTTGGGCGGTGTCGCCATGCATCAAAGTGTGGAGGCGGCTACCGCTGAAGCGCCTGCGACCGCGTACCGTTCGTCGCTCGACCTGCTGCGCGAAGCGGCGGCCGGCAAGGCCGAGAGCCGCCAGGCGCTGCTCACCGACGCCAAGACGCACGTTTATGAAATTATGGGTGGCGTGGGTGAAGGTATGCGCGTCACGATGGACGTTGACGAGCAGGGCCGTGTCCTGTGGAACGGCCAGACCGGCGAAGCGCGCCAGTTCCACGCGCTCACCGCCTATCCCAACCAATCGGCGCAGATGCTGGCGGTGCGCCACGCCGAGGGTCTGGGCGGCTTCCGTGGCGAAGACCTGAATCGCCGCGGTCAGCTGGAGGGCAAAGTGCTGTTCGACTTCTCGGCCATGGCCAACGCTTCGCACCAAGAATTATCCGATCAAGGGTTGTTCTTAAACTCTATTGCTGCCTGTATCCGCCGGGTGCGGTTTGCCGACGGCACCTGCGACGTCAGCACGGTGTTTGTGGCCGGTGTTGATCAGCGCCAGTTTGCGCCCAAGCGCGGCGAAACCGAGGCGCAAGAAGTCACGCGTCAAACCGAAGCGCTGGCTAGCCGTTTTGACATCGCGGTGTTGCGCCGAATGTATGGTTTGTTTGGCGTTGCAGGCGCCGAGACTATGGAGCCGGATGAGCTGCTGGCCACCCAGATCATTGCACCCGACACGCTCGATGAGCTGGACATGGCCATGCTCTACGACACTATCGCGGCCGAATTGTTAGGCGGCGACGAAAAGACATTCTTCGGCTCGGTGGAGCTGTGGCGGGAGCTTGGTTCGCCAGAACAGCTGACCCGCGAGCATTACGTCCAGCACATGGAACAGCGGCAAGTCCGCCAGGCCGAGTTCGACGCCTTGTGCGAACAGATCGTCGATGTCCAGATCAGCCGCCACGCCGAAGCGTTGACTCCGCGTCAGGCCGCCGACCTCAAGCGCCGCGTAGTGCTCGATATGTTGGTTGACCGGGCGATCGATGAAGGCGACATCGACGCCGCCCGTTTAGGCCGCGAGGCCGCCGCCCACGCCGAGGCCGCCCGCGCCCGCTATGATGCTGGCGACAAAGACGGCGGCGACCGCCACCGCAATGACGCCAAGGACAAAGCCCAGGACCCGAGCTGCCCGCCCGGCGAGCGCGACAAACAGCTAAAGCGCGACGACGAGGGCAAAGAGAACCGCGACCACGACTGCAACGAGGTCAAAGATGGCGACCGCGTGCACTGCCCGTACTGCGACCAGACGGTCGCCGCCCGCGTGCCTAAAAAAGGCGGTCGCATTTACTGCAGCAACAAGCGGTGCACTGCGGCCTATCAAAAAGAAACCATGCAAGAAAAATTATTTGACCGCAATAAAAACAACGCGCCCAAGCCGACGCTCTTTAATCCCTTAGCCAGCGGCAAAAAGCCGACAAACGCTGGCCCCAAGGGCTCTTGAAGCTTGACAAGCATAACCGCTTTTGCTACGCTATAACGTACTTCTGCGGTACGAGACCTACCGCCGAAAGACAAACATGTGTAGGTAAACAAAAAAGAAACGAAACTCTCTTTTATTTTTCCCAAAGAGCACTTCAGGAGATAAAAATGTCAGTCAAAATAAAAATGATCAGTTCGCGTCCAGCCCGGGTGCCGGTGGTCATTCGCCGGCCCTCGTGGCAGGAGTTTTTGCACTACTAGGCCTTTTAGCGGCTACTGCTTTTGTTTGGCGGCGATTTCCGGGTCGATCAGCTTGGAGAAATCGTCCAGGCTCAGGCCGGCCGGTTGGATTTTTTTGCCGTCTAAGAAGAAGGTGGGCGTCGACATTTCGTTGCCAGTCTGATTAAAGGCGGCGATGTCGGCATTGATGATGTCGTTGACGTGGCTGCTGGCCGCATCCTGTTTGAACTTCGTGACGTTTAGGCCCAGGCTACCGGCATATTGCTCAAAGATGCTGCTGGCGCTGTTGGATTCGGCCCAAGAAGTCTGATTTTGGTAGAGCATGTCGTGCATCTGCCAGAATTTGCCTTGCATGTCGGCGGCTTCGGCGGCGCGAGCGGCGGCCATGGCGTTGCGGTGGACCTGGAGCAAGGGCAGGTTGCGGAACTGGAAGTGAATCTGGTCTTGGTACTTGTCGACCACTTCCTTAACCACCGGGAAGAATTCGCCGCAGAACGGACATTGGTAGTCGCCGTACTCCACGAGGGTCACGCCGGCTTTGCCTTGGCCTTCGATGTGTTGCGTTGGCTTTGCGCTATTGCTGGCCGGCGCCTTGGCGTCGTGCTTGTTAAAAATTAAAATCCCACCGAAGACGATTACGATGACGGCAATGATTGCCCAAAACGATTTGTTCATATCTTGTAGTATACACCGGCGGTTTGCTCGCGCTGCGAGTATTCTCAAGCTATTCCCCAGTGTGCTACTATGGAACTAGAGTAAACGAACACTAAAATCGTGAAACAAATACAACAAAAAACCGCCAAGCGGCCGTCCCGGCCGGGCTCGGCGCGGCACAAGGCTCGGCAACAAGTGCGCGCTGCCCGGCCGCTGCATAAGCGGTTGCTGGTACATCCATTTACGGTGATGGTATTGCTGTGCGCCGGCGTGCTGATAGTCGGTACTACGTGGCGTGGTTTTGCCGCGCCGGCTCTGGATGTAACCGCGACGGTACCGGCCGAATTGCCCGCTTCTGCAGCGACTATCGTCAGCCCATCTCCGCAGCAGCACTTCAGCAGCCCCACGGCCACAGTAATCGGCGACTGCCCCGCGCAGAGCTACGTCAAGTTGTACCGCAACGCGGCGTTTAGCGGCGTGTCACAATGCACGGCTAATACCTACCAGATCCAAACCAGTCTGACACAGGGTTCGAATCAACTGGAAGCACAAGTCTACAACCTGACCGACCAGGCCGGACCGGCCGGCGCGCCGTTGACCGTTTACTACGACGAGGTGACGCAAGCGACGCCGCCGGTGCCCGCCGAAACGCCGGTTACGGTGTCGGTGGCCGATGTGGAAGCTACCGGCTACAAACAAGGGGCGGTGCCGCAATCCAGCGCCAATCCGACCGTTTCTGGCTGGGCGCCGCCGCGCTCGATAGTGACGGTGACCTTCCACTCCAACCCGCTTACTTGCGTTACCCGGGCAGACGACAGCGGCTGGTGGAGCTGTACGCTGAGCACGGCATTGCCACCCGGCGTGCACCATGTGGATATTGTGGCGGTTACGCCTTCGGGGCAGACCATTGCCTTCCCGTCATTCCAGATCCGAGTGGCGGCCGGGCTGCCTAGTTTACTGAAGCCCGTGCCGTCCGGCGAGCCGCTGACACTTCGCGCCGATTACCACTATCAAGTGCACTTCGGGCACCAGTCGACCGATCTGGCCGTGGGTCTGACCGGCGGCACCTTGCCCTACCATGTCACCGCCGACTGGGGCGACGGCGCCACCACCGCGCTGGACCGCACCGACACGTCGCCGTTTACCCTGAGTCACACCTATCAGGCGGCCAAGGGCGCTAATAAGAACTATGTGGTGCTGGTGCATGCCACCGGCGCCCAGGGCGAAACCAGCCTGCTGCAGCTCAGCGTAACGGTCAAGGGCGACGGCGTGCTGCTGCTAGCCAATACCACCGGCCTCAATAACTTGCTCGACGAGGTGCACCGCTGGCTGTGGCTCATTTGGCCGACGTACGTGGTTGTAGTGCTGATGGCCATCGGCTACTACCTGGGCGAGCGCGAAGAGTACCAGCG
>DASVOI010000050.1:0-8059 GCA_036383395.1 Saccharimonadales bacterium (SeqCode) | reverse complement strand
TTACGGCACCGGCGCTATACGCCGAGCTGTTGGATATAGTCACTTGGTTTGCCGCGCTGCTAGCAATGGTCCAACCCGTGGTCTGCGTGCCGGCAGTAAAGGTAGCGCTGGCCGCCGTAAAGCCGGTCGGTGCCGTACAAGAGTCCGTGTAGAGCGGCGAGTTCGAACAAAAGTCGATGCGCACGTTCTTGGCGCCGGTAGTAGCCGTGAAGCCCACCAGGTACGAGGTACCTGTGTTGCCAACCGCCGAACTGCTCAGCTGGATACTGCGACTCGTCAACTGTACATAAGCCAAGGCGTGGCCACCCAGGGCTGGCAAAAGCCCGACAACGGATAGCGCCACTGCGAGCACAACGTAGGTGCTACGCTTCAGCCCTAACAGTTTTTTTATCATCCGTTTTTGGCCCTTTCTTTGTTTTGTTCTGAGATAATCTAGCTCGATCTTAACATGCTTATGATAAGCGTTGCAAGAGAGTTATCCACAATAATTGCAATTTGTTGTTCACCATGAACAACCGCCATACAAAACAGATACAATTTGAAAAACCTTCTTGAGAAAATGTCCCGAGTCGATTACCATGCAAAGAAATGAGGCCGATACTTTTTTACACCGTTGGATTACCGGGTGCCGGTAAGACCACGCTCGCGCGCGGACTAGCCATACTGCTTGCGGCCGAGCACTTGCGCGGCGACAAAATCGGTATCGAACTGTTTCGCTTCCCCACCTACTCGCCCGAGGAGCGCCGCATAGTGTACCAAGAAATGGCCAATCGCGCCGCAGAACACCTGCGTGCCGGCCGGCCGGTGCTGTATGACGCCGCCACCAATACCGCTGCTCAGCGCGAGCAGCTTGCCCGTCTGGCGGCCGAAGCGGGCGGCGAAGCCATTGGCGTATGGGTGCACACGCAGGCGCCGGTCGCTAAAAAGCGTGCCGGGCAAGCTCGCGACAGCGGCCTGGCCGGCGCCGTGGTGCGCGTTATCCCGCCGCATATTTTCGATCAGTACGCGGCCGCGTTTGAGGCGCCAAGTGCGCATGAAAACATTGTCGAACTATCCGGCGAAGCGTATTTTTACCTGCAATACCGCCGCCTGGCCCGGCAGCTGCGAGCGCGCGGTGTACGGCTGCCGCGCCTTATTTAGCAGGTCATTTAGTAGGTCGAAACCGCTACCAGGTCGCCGTTAAAGACGTACTGGCCGTCAGGCGTCACGTTGGTAATGTTATAAATGAACGACATAGTGTAGTCAGTTTGCCCGGTGCTGCGCGTGGAGCTGGCAACAGTGTCGCCTTTCACGTACTTAAACTTACCGCAGGTGTTGTAGCCGCTGGCCACCGTGCCGTAACTGAAGGTATTGTCGGGCACCTGCACCGGATCAGCGCCAAAGTTGGCCGGCGCCGGCGTGGTGCAGCTGGTGAGGTTCTGCACCAGGTTGACACCAAACTGCTCGACCGTGCCTGGCGTGGCCGCTGCGGTAGGCGATGCAAGGGCGCTGAAGGTATGCGAAAACGTACCGCTGGTCTTGGGCGGGTCAGAGGCCAGCAGCACGACGTAGCCGTGCGCCAGGTATGTCTTGACGGCAAAGGTCGCGTTCGCCGTGGCTGTGCCGGCAACGCTCAAAATGCCTAGGTCGGTTGTGCCGCCCGACGTAGAGAACGCGATGTACGGATCACGGTCGGTGTTTGACCCGGCAATCGCCGAAAAGGCCGTGCCAGCCAGATTCCCGGCCGCCGTTTCGCCGGCCGATTGCCGCGAACAGTAATGCGACGAGCAGGAATTCAGCTGGCTGCCACCGCCAAAGTATACTTGGTCGACCGAGTAACTCGAGGACGACGACTGCGCGGCCATCACCGGCGGGCATAGCACCGCCAGGATGCCGCATACTGTAATAGCAGCGGCAGCACGTACTCCCCGGATATATTTCATGCACCTATTGTCTGACAGATTGGCCCCAAACACAACCGTAATGGCGGGGCCGCGTAATCCGTTTACGCTTTTTGGCCGAGTTTTAGTATGATTAGACTAAGCGAGAATGTAGATGGATCCATCCCAAGCGCAATCAGACAAAGCTAATGATGTGCATTCGTTGGAACAGTCCGACGGAAGCGAAGACGCCGCCAAAAAGCCGGCGGCTGCTGCTGATGCCGATAAAAAAGACGCCAAGGACACCGCCCCAGCCGACCCGAATTCCATCGATGCCACCGGCGGCGACAACAGCGAACCGCCGCCACCGCCCAAGAAAAAATCGGCCATCAAGCGTTTCTGGGAGAAATTCAACATTTACCTCATGCTGTTCTTCTTGGTATTGGTGGTCGCCATCGGCATTTTGGTGGCGCTCACTATCAAGAGCAATCAGCAGGCCAAGAACAACCTCGACACCCAAAACCTGTCGCAGCAAGAGCTACAGCAGCTGGCTAGCACCGACGTCACCGTGGGCAACAACAAGCAGGTGCTGACCGTGCAAGCCAATGCGGTGTTTGCCGGCTCGGTGCTGGTGCGCAGCGGGCTGGAAGTGGCCGGCTCCATTAAGGTAGGCGGCGAGCTGTCACTAAACAGCCTAAAGGTGCAGGGCGCCACGCAACTTGGCGACACGCAGGTAAACAACCTGACAATTGTCGGCACGCTCAATCTCCAGGGCACGCTGGCGCTTAAAAACGGCATTAACGTGACCGGCGCCAGCACCTTTAGCGGCCCGCTGACCGCGACGTCCATCACCACCGGCACACTGACGCTCAACGGCGACCTCGCCCTCACCCACCACATCGCCGCCGGCGGCCCGACGCCGAGCATCGCACGCGGCAGCGCCACCGGGGGCGGCGGCACGGTTTCGCTGAGCGGCTCAGACACGTCCGGCAGTATTACCATTAACACCGGCACCAATCCGCCGGCGGGCTGCTTTGCCACCATCAGCTTTACTACCAAGTTCGCCAGCACGCCGCACGTCGTCATTACGCCCATTGGCAGCGGCGCGGCCGGCTTGGAGTACTACATCGACCGCTCCACGGCCAGCTTCACCATCTGCGGCGCCAACGCCGCCGATCCGGGCGAATCCTTCGGCTTTGACTACATGGCATTCGACTAAATATCGAGGAAGACAGTGACTTTGTCGGCCTTGACGTTCATGAGGCCGCCGCTGATGCGGATGCGTTGATCCTGGCCGGTCAGCGGGCGAATAACCAGCTCGCAAGCCTCCAACAGCGACATGAAATTGTGGTGGTGCGGCAAAATATCAAACGGGCCGGTGCGGTTCACGCCCGAAATGCTGTAGCTGTCTTGGTCGTAATAGACGCGAAACGGCGAATACACCCTGATGTGCATCGTCGGCTTGCCGGGATCAGCCGCCTTCTCTGCCTTGGCCTCCTCAATCTTTTTGGCGGCCTCGGTCTTTTCCTCAATCATACGATGATTTCCTCGACGCCCTTCAGCATGTCGTCGCGCTTGACGTATTCACCCTTTTTGCCGGTCATGCTCTCCATGACGTTCATGTTCTGCGTGAAGTACTCGATAAGCTTTTTGGCCTTGGCAAAGTCGGCGCGATCGGCCGGCGACAGTTCGTTTTCACCGATGATGGCGATAATCGGCTTCAGCATTTCGTATTTCTGCAGCAAGCCCTGCACCTGCACGCTGAGCAAGTAGTGGCGCTCGCCCACGATTTCCGGCGTCAGCAGCGAGCTGGTGGTATGGATAAGGTCCACCGCCGGGCGGATGCCCTGCTCGGCCACGGCGCGGCTCAAGATAATAATGCTGTCTAGCTCGTGCTGAATCATCTGCACGGCCGGGTCCGAGGTGTCGTCGGCCGGCACGTAAATGGTCTGCACAGCGGTGATGGAGCCCTTCTCGTTGGACGTCAGGCGGTCCTGCAGCATCTTGACGTCGCTGAAGATGGTCGGCTCGTAACCGCCTTCGCTCGGCACTTGGCCGATCATGGTGGCCACTTCGATGCGGGCCTGAATGTAGCGGTACATGTTGTCGGCAAAGAACAGAATGTCTTTCTTTTGCACGTCGCGGAAGTACTCAGCCAGGGTCACGGCCGAAAGGGCGATCAGCGAGCGCTGCACCGGGTTTTCGTTCATCTGACCAAAGAACATGCAGGTGCTCTTTAAAATGTCGCCGGTGTTTTTCAGCGTGTCATAGAGCTCATGGCCTTCGCGGATGCGCTCGCCAATACCGGCGAAGAACGACAGGCCGCCGCCGTTTTTGGCGACGTTGTTGATCATTTCCATGGTGAGCACTGTCTTGCCCACACCGGCGCCGCCCACAATGCCGATCTTGCGGCCCTTCACAAACGGCGCAAAGAAGTCCAGCACCTTGATGCCGGTCTCCAGAATTTCCGGCTTGCCGGTGTTAGCGGCGCTGCCGCGCTCCGGCAAACGGAAGATGCTCCAATGGTCCATATCGTGGTCATCCACCGGCGGAATGCCATCGATGGGCGCGCCCAGGGCATCAACCACCCGGCCGATCATTTTGTCGCCCACCGGGATTTCGATACTCTTGCCGCTCGGCGTCACCGTCATGCCTTTTTGCAGGCGGTAATCGGTACGGATCACCAAGCACACAGCCCGGCCGCCCTCTTCGATACTGTCTACCAACAGTTGCACGCCAACTCCATCCACCACAATCACCTCGTGCAGCTCTGGCACGTGGTCATCAAACTCAACAACCACCATCAGGTCTTTGACAGCCCGGATTACTCCTTGATTCATTCTCTGCCTCCCATGCGCAAGCCATTGATCATTTCCTTTAGGCGTTCGTCTTGGATGCGCCGTTTGGTGCGGTTGAAGAGCATCGTCAGGTCGCTGGCCAGCTCGTTTGACTTGTCCTTGGCCATGCTCATGGCTCGGAAGCGGCTAGCATACTGGGCGAGCTTAGAATCCAAAATCACCTGGCTGAGGGCAATCTCGGTCATGGAGCGCTCCAGGTGGGCGACCACTTCAAAGGTGCTCGGCTCAAAAATGTACGTTGCCTCGCTAATAATTTCGCTGGCGTCGGCTTTGCCGGCGACTGCTTGGCCCTGCTGGGTCACGGCCGACTGCAATTCGATGCGTTTAATATCCTGCACCATCAGCGAAACGTAAGTCTGGTAGAACACAGCGGTGCTTTGGTAGTGGCGCACCTCTTGCACCAGCGGCCGCACATTGATGTTTTTGTCGCGCGACGGCAGGGTGAAGTACTTCTTAAAGCCCACGCCAGCCTGGATGAGCTGCAAAGCGCCGTGGTGGCCAATCACGATGATGTCCTGCTTTTCGGGATTGTAGTCGGCAAGCATCATCTTGATAAGCTTTTGGTCGATGTCGCCGCTGAAGCCGCCTTCGGCAGTAATCACGATATACAGCTGCTTCTTGATGATCTCTTCGCCTTCGCCGCGGCCAAAACGGAATAAGCTGTCGACGCGGATCTGCTGGTACATGTGCCAGATTTCGCTAAAAAATTCCTGCGATTGCAGCACCTGGTTTTTGACCTGGGCGATGCGCATACTGGCGAGACCTTCGAACACGCTCGTCAGGTTCACGATGGTGGCCATGGCGGCCCGGCGTTCAGATACTTCTTGGAGGCGGCTCATTGTTTTGCCTCCTCTTTGGGCTTGTCGGCTTCAGCTTTCTCGTCTTTCTTTTCCTCTTTTTCGTCCTTCTTGTCCTTGTCTTTTTCGTCGCCCTCTGGCTTGGCGTCCTTGGCCTCGCCTTCTTTGCCGGCTTCAGGTGCGGGAGCGGCGCCAGCGGCCGGAGCGGCAGCCGGTTTGGCAGCGCCCTTCAGCTCTACCAGTGATTTCTGCTTCAGCTCGTCGCGCACGGCGTTGAACTTGGCGTCGTCGTCGATGGCGTCGCGCTCGCCCAGCTTGGCGCCCATTTCGTTGGCCAGTTTCTTCATGGTCTCAACGTTGACCTGCTCGCCCTCGCCCAAGTTCAAGACAATGTCGAGCATCAGCGTCTGCGCCATAAAAGTATAGGTTTCGCCCGGCACCTGGTTCAGGAGCTTGTACAAAAGGTCGCCCTTGGACAGATCAGCCTGAGCGCTCACCGCCAATTCGGAGCCGAAGTGAGCGAACTCCTGAGCCTGCGCATATTTAGTAAGCGCCTTGAATACGGCGCCCGACTGGTTCTGCTGGCGGTGGGTCTGGCCGCGGCCACCCACGCGGGACACGCTCAAACCAACGCTCACGGCCGGACGCATGGTATCGCGGAAGATTTTCATATCGAGGATCCACTGGCCGTCGGTGATGGACATGACGTTAGTGGGCAAATAGGCGGTAATGTCGCCGCTGGGGGCGAAAACCATGGGGATGCTGGTAAGGGTCTTGTGGTTGCGATTGAGTTTGCCGGCGCGCTCCAGCAGACTGGAGTGCACATAAAACATGTCGCCGGGGTAGCTGTCGCGGCCGGGGCTCATGCCGGAGAGGAGGGCGATTTCACGGTGGGCGTGGGCGTGGGCGGTGAGGTCGTCGTAGATGATAAGTGCGTCTTGGTCTAGGTGCTGCCAGAAATATTCGGCCATGGCGCAGCCGACGTAGGGCGCCAAGTAACTCATGATCAGCGAGTCGCTCATGGTAGCCACCACCACGATGGTCTTCTTCATGGCGTCGTTGGCTTCCAGGCGCGACAGCAGCAGGTCGATGTCGGTACGGCGCTTGGCGATCAGCACATACACGGTGGTGATGTCGGTGTCGCGCTGGTTAATCGCCAGCTGGGTCGCCAGCGTGCTTTTGCCGGACTTGCCATCACCAAGGATGGCGATACGCTGGCCGCGCATCAAGGCGAACAACGTGTCGGTAACGGTAACGCCGGTTTCCAACTGCTTGTCGAGCAGCTCGCGCTCGTAGAGCATCGGCGCGGGCGCAAACACCGGCAATACGCCGTCGGCGGCGATGGGACCCTTGCCGTCCAGCGGTTCACCGCTCACGCTCACTACGCGGCCGATGAAGTCTTTGCCCACCTTCGTCACCAGCTGTTCGTGCTGGATGACACAGGTCATGCCGACGCGCACCGCCTGCGTGCCGAGGTGCAGCACCACCAAACGGTCGTCGAAGATGGCATGGATGTATCCTTTGCTGCCGTCCTCGAACATAACGAGGGCGTGGAGGTTGCTCGGTTGCATACCCTTGATCGTCACAATAAAGCGGTCAACGGCGATGACTTCGCCTACGGGCTTGCCAGCGGCGATAAGCTGATCGAAGTGGCGATTGTCGCTCATGCCGCGGACTCCTCCGCCTCTTTCGCCGCTTCGCTCACCACTGGCGAGACTATCTGATTTACCAGTTGCTGGAGCTGTTGGTCTTCGGGGTTTGCCACGGGGGCCACAGGTGCGGGGGCAGGTGCTGCTGCTTGCGGGGCTGCCGGTGCAGGTGCGGCCGGGGCAGCGGCAGGTGCAGGCTGTGCGGCTACTGGTGCCGGCGCGGGCACTGCCGCGGGATGCAGCGGCGGCAGCGGCGCTTCAACCTCGAAGGATTCCAGCAACAGCTTCTGGGCATCGGCGAAACGCTCACGCAAACTCATGTCAAAAATTTTGTTGCCAGTACGCACGATAACCCCGGCGGCGATAGTCGGCTGTAGCCCCACCTCCAGCAAAATATCCGTTGCCAGGCTGGCGCGCAGCCAGGCCACGACTTTTGCCGTAAACGCCGACGAAGGGTCGGTGGCAAAACTCATGTGGATGCGCGGCGCTTTGTGCTCTACGTGTTCCAAAAACGTTTTCATCTGTTCGCGGTCTTGGGGCTGTAGCAGATTGAGGTGGTTTTCGCCGGCTAAGGCATCAAGCAAACGACTGACACGCGGCAAGGCAACTTGCTTACCCGGCTCGCGCAAGGCCGACGACTCCATGAACTCTTCGAGCGATTCCAGTTCGCGCTTCAGGCGGCGAACCTCCACGATACCAAACACCAAGACCGGCAACTTGAGCGTGCCGGCAGCGTTAGTGGCAGCGAAAGAACCGCTAAGTGCCACTGCGGATGTCCTCGATTATCGCCGCCTTGTGCGACTCCAGCTCGGCCAGGATATATTCCAGCTGGTCGTTCAGGTCGATTTGGTTGCCGATAGCCGCCAGCACATAGTGATTCACTACCTGCGCCATGC
>DASVOI010000049.1:0-6423 GCA_036383395.1 Saccharimonadales bacterium (SeqCode) | reverse complement strand
CACCACGGTCAACCCTTCCCAGAACGGGTCGGACAAATAAAGCGGGATCAGCGACACCACAGCCGTAAAGCTGGTGGCGATCAGCGGGCGGAACCGCTCGCGCAGCGCACCCACCGCGGCGTCAACGGCCGGCTCGCCGGTACGGCGCAGTTGGTTAGCGTAGTCGGTCAGCAGGATGGTGTTCTTAATGCTCAGCCCCAGCAAGGCGAAGAAGCCCAGCATAGTAAAGAAGCTAAAGGCATTCTTGGTAAGGTACAGCCCGAGCGTAATGCCAAACAGGCTGAACGGAATAGCCATAAAGATGAGCAGCGGCTGCAGCAGCGAACGGAACTGAATGGACAGCAGCAAGAAGATGACCACCAGCAAAATCGGGAACGCTTTGGCGAGGGTGCTAAATGAATCCTGGTTGTCTTGCTCGGAGCCGATGTCGAAGTCCAGCGCCTTAGTGCTCAAGCCGTAGGAAGCCAGCTTTTGCGCGGTAAATTCTTTGTTGACCGCATCTTTGGCCAAGGTCACAAGCGTACTGGTGTCGGTAGCATCAAACTTAGCAGTCACTTCGATGTAGGGCTTGCCGTCTTGACGCTCGTAGGTTCCAGGGTCGGATATGGAAGTGTTTGTAATCTTCGCCTTGGTGCCGCTGATGCGCGTCAATTCGCGACCGGTCAGGTAACTGTTGATGTCATTGGCCAGACGCAAGGCAGCGTCACGGTCGCTAGTCTCAATGCGAACGCCAAAGGCACCGGGCGGCGGTCCGACATCTTGTTGCCCAACTTCAACCTGGGCGCCGGCAAAGTCCTTGAAACGCTCTTGCAGTTGGTCTTTCAGCTGCGGCGAGGTTACGCTGCGGTTTTTGAACGAAATCAGATAAATGGAGGCCTGCGCCTGCTGGGTGTTCGTGTTGGTGTAATACGCGGCGCTCTTGAAGTTGCTGCCCAGGAAGTCAGCGGCTATCTTGTCGGCGCGGTCGGTAACCTGCTCTGCCTGCTTAATCGTCGTACCCGGTGCAAAACTCAGGGTCATGGTCAGGCCGTTACTGTCTTTGCTCGGCGGGAAAATGTTAAACGTGACTTTTTGGAACAAGAAGCCGGCGGCAACGATAAAGCTGAGGCCGATGACTACGGCGATCATGCCCACGCCAAGTAACCGCTTCACTGAGCCGCGCGCCCAAAGCATGGGACGGCCCACGAATTGCGCCACCTTGGCCTCAATACCGGCGGCAGGTTCGCCTACGTCGCCCTTCGGGCCCATCTGTTTCTTGCCCAGCAGCAAGTATCGCGCAAATAACGGGATGAAAATGAGCGCCACCAGCAAGCTGGTGAGCAGCGAGGTAATAACAGTAACTGGGATGGCGCGGATGAAGCCGCCCAAAATACCGCTCACGAACAACAATGGTGCAAAGCTCAATACCGCAGTCGAGGTGGCCGCCACCATGGCGCGACTGACCTTGCGGGTGGCCACTCTTACGGCTTCGCGCGGATCTTTCAGGCGTCTTCGCTGGGCGTCAATCGCCTCCACCATGATGATAGTGTCGTCAACGATCAGGGCCAAACATAGCACCAGCGAGAACAGCGTAATGGTGTTCAGGCTGTAGCCAATAACGTACAGTACGCCAAGCGTAATAGTTAGCACGCTCAACATGGCCAAGACAGTGATAAACGAGGCGCGTACGGCGATTACCAGCGAACCAATGATCAGCACAGCGCCCAAGCCCTCCAGCAGCGACTGCTGCAGGCCGCCAATCTGATCCTTGATGTCATTGGCATAGGTCGCGCTAATTGTAGATGTGTACGGTGAGCTGGCGTGGGCGCCATTGTATTCGTCGAGGGCCTTCTTCAGCTGATCGTCCAGTTTAATGACGTCGGTGCCCTTCTTTTGGCTGTACCCCACCGACACAGAATCGTAGAACAAGTTCTGGTTGCCGACGCGCACGCCGTAGCGGTCGAACTGCGTCTGATTGGTCACGGCCAAGCCGCTTAAGGGATCAGTCCCCTCTACAAATGGGTCGATCAGCGACACTTTGTCGATAGAGGCGAAATGCTTGCTTTGGATAAACGCCGCCACGCGCTGGCCCTCGGCGGCCAACTGCTCTACCGTAACGCCGTCGTGCTTGGCGTACACCGAAACCACGCCATCATCACCACGCCGGGTAAAGCCAATTTTCGGCGTGTCCACCTTTATGGTGGCGCTCGGCGGCAGTACGTGCGCGTCCATGACGCGCTGCTGAATAGCCTTGCCGACGCCGCCCGCGTCAGTCCCCTCTTTGTATTGCACGGCAATGGTGTAGAAGTTGTCGTGGGCGCCGCTCTGCACGCTCTTCACGTGACTATCCTTCAGGATGATATCGCTGACCGGGCCGGTTACCGACTCGTCGACCTTTTGGGGGTTATTAGTGAAATACGTACCCGTTACGATAGAAAACGGGATGTTGACGCTTGGGAAGCCTTCGCGCTGCAGCAGCGTCGTGTAGCTGGCGATGCCAAAAATTGCCAAACACAGCCAAAAAACAGCGGCGATGCCCGGCCGGTCAAAAACAAAGAGGCTAAAACGGGGCAGCAATCGGTCTTGGCCATCGGACTTGTAGATCTTCTTCAGTTTTGTCTTCACAGAAATACCCTTCTTACCCGCTCATACTACCGTCAAAAGCCTCTCGGTTCAATGAAATAGACATGAAATATGGGCAAAGCCGGGCCCAGCCCTTCTTTACAAAGAAGTCCACCTCTGATATATTAGTTGTAGTTACTAACAACAAAGGTATAGCTAAATGCCCATCATCAAATCTGCAAAAAAGCGCGTCCGCACCAGCACCAAGGCTGCCGTGCGCAATAGCAAAACCAAGCGTAGCCTGAAAGGTGCGCTGAAGGCCTTCCACAAGGCTGTCACCGGCGGCTCCAAGGAAGTAATCACCCTGAAGAGCAAAGCCCAGAGCGAAATCGACAAGGCCGCCAAAAAAGGCGTCATGCACAAGAACAAAGCCGCTCGCAAGCAAAGCCAGCTGGCCCGTGCCGCCAAGACTGCCGGTGCCGCTCCCAAGGCCAAAGCTCCCGTCAAGAAAAAGCCGGCTGCAAAGAAACCTGCTGCCAAAAAGACCGCCAAAAAATAGCGCGTGATTTATTGCACGGACAAACACCGTGACCCCTAAGGTTGCGGTGTTTGCATAATGTCCGCTTGTTGACCCTATAACAAGTTTATGCTTTAATACAATTACTATGTCCGACCGCCGTTTTATTAACGAGAACGCACCATTCAATCGTGACTCCAAGCCGAAGCACGATCCGGAAGTACAGGCGCTTGACGCCGTGCGTGCCGCCATCCGCGATCGCGATATGAGCACACTTGAAACGTTGGCCGGCGGCGAGATGCCGCAAGGCTGGCCCGGAAAGTTCGCGCCCTATTTGGGCAAGATGGCTACGAGCGCCTCGAGCTTCCTGCAGGGTGGCGACCGCAACACCACCTGGGCTGGCTTCAGCGGTTTCACCGTGCCGCCCAAAAAACCAATCGTGGACGCCGACCAGACCACTGTTTTGAGTGCCAACCAAATACTGGCCGCAGCCGCTCTAGGCGAATCGCAGCACCGCGCCGACGACACCGTGCGGCTGCCCGCCCCTGTCGGTACTGTTGCCGCGGGTCATGGCGGGCAGACCCTCGAATTCACTGTCTACCCGCACTTCGTGGACGAAGCGCCCACCCAGATCATACCCATACCGGCCGGCGGCTTCGGCAACGACCCAACCGTACGCTTACATCCGCACTAAAGCGTCAGCAAATACAGCTGCAACGCCTCATCGGCATCCATCGCTTTGGTCTTCAGGTTTACGTCGAGCTCCAGCAGCTCGGCGATTTTTGTTTTGAGGTTAGCGAGCGTGAGGTGGCGGGCCAGGCTCTGACTTTTGCGCACCACAAACGGGTTGAGTCTGGCGCCGCGGGCAATTTCATCGACGCTGCGGTTGCCGGCCGTTTTGATAGCCGCCAGCACATGCAGCTGCCAGGCCAGCATGGCAATGATGGCCTGCGGCTCTACTTTCAGAGCGCGCTGCTCGCGGTACAGCTCAAAAGCCCGGCGGGTGCGGCCGGCGAAGGCCGCATCGAGTAGTTCAAATACGGTGCTCTGCGGCGTGGCCTCGGTCAGCAGCTCAATAGTCTGCTTGGTAATGGCCAGATCGTAGGCCAACAGCTTGTCGAGTTCCTGCTGGAGCAGCTGCTGATTGGGCCCAAGGCGGTCGATGAGCAGACGGGCATCAGCGGCCGCGAGCGTGCCCCCGCGGGCCTTCGCGTACTGCTCGGCCCAGCGGGCCAGTCCGCTGGCATCGAGTTCGTTTAGCTCGCGAAAATCGGTCTCTTTTTTCAGGGTCTTGTAATAGGACAAACGCTTGTCGAGCTTGGGTTCGACGATAATCAGATCGGTTGTGTCGGCCACATCTTTTAAAATGTCACCAATATGCTCGGCAAAGGCCTTCTGTTTGCCCGGTTCACGCAAAACCACCATTTTGCGGGCGGTCAAAAACGGCAGCGACGCAGCGCTTTCGCGCATTCGTGCGGCGTCGTGCTCTTCGCCGTCGAGGCGTTCCAGGCCCATGTCGGTATGCTCGCGCACAAAGGCAGCGGCGAGTTTTTTCAGCTCGGCGCTGCGCGCAAAGTCGTTGCTCCCAGTTAACGTCACTATCATAGCTTCTCTATGATAGCAGCTCTTGGCGCTGGCAATGCGGGCATATGTGGGTCCCGCGGCCGGCGACGCGCAGCTTGACGATGGCGGTGCCGCAGCGCGGGCACGGCTGCCCTTCCCGGCGAAAGACATTGGCAAAAGTGAGGTAGCTGCCGCGCTTACCCTCATGATCGACGTAGTTGCGGTCGGTGCTGCCGCCCTTGGCGATGCTCAGGCGCAGCACGGCCTGCAGGCTCTCGAACAGCTTTTTTAGTTTGGCTGGCGAAATGTCCTGCACCTTGGTTTCGGGGTGAATTTTGGCGCCCCACAGACTCTCGTCGGCGTAAATGTTGCCAATGCCGGCGACCACGGTCTGGTCCAACAGCACCGCCTTGATGCCGCTGGTTTTGCGGCGCAGCAGGCGCGCGGCAAAATCCTTGGCCGTAAAGCCAGCGGCCAGCGGCTCGGGGCCGGCCTTTTTAAAGAAGTCCAACTCCTCAACCTCTGGCGTGGGCAGCAAACGCATCCAGCCGAACTTGCGTTGGTCGTTAAAATACAGCGTGTCGCCGTCTGCAAATGTGGTAATGACGCGCGTGGACTTGTCCGGCAGCTCGCCGACCAAGCTGTGGCTGGGGTGCCCTGCCCCAAAATGCGCGCCCTGGCCGCGAAACACTAACTGCCCCGTCATCTTTAAATGGATAACAAACGAATAATCGCTGCTGAGGTCGATAATCAGTACCTTGGCGCGGCGGCGCACATCGGTTACGCTGGCGCCAGCCGCAAACCGGGTGACGTCAGCCGGAGCGTTGGGAAAACTCTTTGGCCAATCGTGCGTAATGGCTTTGATGGTGCGGCCGGGCAGCAGCTCGGCGAGGCCGCGGCGGACGGTTTCGACTTCAGGCAGCTCGGGCATGTACCTATTGTAGATCAAGACCGAATTCGGCGCAGAGAGCTTCTACGGCCGGTGCGCCCAGCATACCGCCAACTAGCTTGATTGCGGCGGCATCGCCGCGGCGGACGCAGGCGACGAAGGTCGCTTCGGCCGCGCGAAAGTCCTTGGGGGCAAGCCGTGGCGGACCAAGCAGGTCGGCGAGCGGCTTGCGCACGGCAAAGTGCAGCAATTCTTCCGCCGCCTGGCGCGCAAGCAGGTCCGTCGGGTTTCCAGTAACATTGTCGATGGTGGTTTCGGCGTATGCCAAAAGACCTCTCGAAGGGTTATGCTCGGGCAAATACCGGCGGATGCCGCTCGCGATGTCGGCGGCATAGGCGGTATCGACGGCCAACCCAGGCTGCTCCACTTCGGGCACGGGGGCTTCGGGCAGCGCTGCCGCTTCGGCGGCCGCAAACGACAGCTCAGCGGTGCTGAGCATGTTTCTTGGAACCGGGATTTCAATGAGTGCCATGAACGTTATGCGTCACCTGGACGCTGTAATTATTCTCACATAATTATACCGTTTTATACTTCTTACGTCAACCTCTGGCCAAAGCGCGGTATACTGGTAAACAATGGAACACATTAGTGATCTCTTGGGCAAATACAGTTCGGCCGCGCCCGACGAAGTGACGGCCGTGAAGCAGTACATCGCCCGCGAATTCGGCGCCGAGTCGAGCGTGGGGCTGCAAGGCAGCGCGCTCGTCATTACCGTGCAAAGTGCCGCGCTCGCCAATGTCCTGCGGCTGCGGCAAACGGCCATACAAAAAGCAGCCGGCACTGAAAAGCGGCTGCTCTTTCGTATTGGATAATCCCGTTACGAAGCGATGTTCACATTGCCCACAAAAGTGGA
>DASVOI010000048.1:0-15351 GCA_036383395.1 Saccharimonadales bacterium (SeqCode) | reverse complement strand
AATCCACCCGGCCGGCAGCACGATGTCGGCGTCGATGCGGGCGATGATGTCGCCGCGCGCAGCGTCAAACCCGGCACCGCGGGCAAATACGATGCCTTGCCGTTCTTCGTGCACCACGCGCACAAACGGGTAACGCCGGGCGATTTCGGCCGTACGGTCGGTGGAATTGTTGTCCACGACCACCACTTCCAACGGCGGTTCACTCTGCGCGCGGATAGCCTCCAGGCAAGCCGCAAGATGGCGCTCCTCGTTGTAGGCTGGTATAACTATACTTACGCTTTGGCGTTTCATTGGTTTAAGTGTACTCCAAAGAAAAGAGCTTTATTTTACGTGCAGCAACTGAAGAAAAGCCTCAAGAAAATACCGAGCCGGTTTGCCGCCTACTGGAAGCGCAGCTGGCTGCACAAAGTAATCGTGGTTTTTGCGGCGCTGGCGCTGTTGTGCCTCGGCACAGCGTACGGCATCGCCCAGTGGTACATTCACAGCGAGGCCGGCAAGCCGCTGGTGCTGGGCGCGTCATTTATTCCGGCGTACGCCGAGAGCCTGGGGCTGAACGCCCAAGACACCCTGGACGCGCTTATTACCCAAGCTGGCGTGCGCCATTTTCGCTTGGTGAGTTACTGGGACCAACTGGAACCCTCGCCGGGCAAATACGACTTCAGCCTGCTCGATTGGCAGTTCCAAAAAATTGAAGCCGCGCACGGCACCGTGGCGCTCAGCTTGGGCCTGCGCCAGCCGCGCTGGCCGGAATGCCACTTGCCGTCGTGGGCGGCGGGCGAGCCGGCCAGCCAGTGGCAACCGCAGCTGCAGAACTTTATTTCGGCAGTAGTGAGCCGTTACAAAAACTCCCCGGCACTGCAAAGCTACCAGCTCGAAAACGAGTACTTTTTGCAGGGCTTTGGGTTGTGCACCAACTTTGACCGCGCACGGCTGGTGTCTGAATATAACAACGTAAAGAAACTGGACCCGCACCACTCGGTTATTATCGCCCGCAGCAATAACGCGCTGGGCTTCCCGGCAGGGCAGCCCACGCCCGACGAGTTCGGCATCTCTATTTACAAGCGGGTGTGGGACGCGGCGCACTTCCACCGCTATGTGGAGTATCCGTTCCCAGCCTGGTTCTACGGATTTTTGGCCGGCACGCAAAAAATCCTAACCGGCAAAGATATGATCATCCACGAGCTCCAGGCCGAGGCCTGGCCGCCGGACGGCAAGAGCATTACCGAAACCAGCCTGGCCGAACAGAACAAATCATTTAACGCTCAGCGCTTCGCCGACCGCATCCAGTTTGGCAAGGCGACTGGCATGCGCGAAATGTATCTGTGGGGCGCCGAATATTGGTACTACCGCTTAACCGTGCTGCACGACACCAGCGTGTGGAATGTGGCCAAGCAGGCCTTTGCCCAGAGTAAGTAATGTCGCTGCTGTTGCTCAAGAGCCATGCCTGGACCCGCCGCTTGCTGTGGCGGATAGCGGCGCCAAGGGCGCGCGACACCTACCGCTACGTGAAACAATACCTGCGCCCGGGCGAAAAACTGCTGGATATCGGCCCGGGCATTTGCGACGTAACGCTGCTGTTCCAGAAAGCTGGCTACCCCATAATCGGGGTTGACGTGCAAGACATCAGCTGCACGCCGCTAATCAAACCCGTTTTATACGACGGCCGCACCATGCCGTTTACAGACCAGCAGTTCGACACAACGCTTTTCCTGACTGTGCTGCACCACATTCCGAAAGGGCAGCAAGAGCAGGTGCTGCGCGAGGCCGTGCGCGTTTCGAAGCGCGTTCTTATCACCGAGGACGTTTACCGCACTGTTTTTGCCAAATATGTCACGTTCGCCATCGACAGCTTGCTCAATTTTGAGTTTATCGGCCACCCGCACAGCAACCGCGACACCCAGGAGTGGTACCAACTATTTAATAAATTACCCGTAAAGTTGCAGGTCGTTGGCCGCAGAAAACTCTTTGGATTTTTGCGGCAAGAAGTCTACATGCTGGAAGCGCGCTAGCGCTTAACTCTTTATAACTCGCGCAAAGTAGGGCATACTACCCCATATGAAAAAGCGACAGGGTGCTACCACCAAGCAGATCACCAACCGCCGCGCCCGCCACGATTACGAGCTGGGCGACTCGTTAGTAGTGGGTTTGGCGCTGTCTGGCGCCGAGACCAAATCGCTGCGCATGGGGCACGGCCAGCTGCGCGGCGCCTACGTGACCGTCAAAAACGGCGAGCTGTGGCTGGTGGGCGCGGCCATTAACGGCACCCGCGGCATACAGATTGCCGAAGCCGACCAAGCCCGCGACCGCAAACTGCTGGCCAAGCGCCGCGAGATCAACGACCTGATTGACGCCCGGCAGCAAGGCCGCACCATTGTGCCGCTCGAACTGCTGACGGCCGGCCGCTTCATTAAGCTACGCATCGCCATCGGCAAGGGCAAAAAGGCCTACGACAAACGCGAAACGCTCAAAAAGCGCGATGCCGCCCGCCACGTCCAGACTATTGTGCGAAATTAACGCGGCGATTCTTCGCAGAAGTAACCTGTTTGCAACCGAAGGCTACTTTGGATATAATCAGGCCTATTCGCTCGCCCGAGAGGGTCTGGCGACGCACATTTTTTATCTTTGGGTGAGAAACGCCTGCAAAGGTGTATCTCATCTCTAATCCGGGGTAGCTCAGCGGTAGAGCGGGTGGCTGTTAACCACTAGGTCGCTGGTTCGAATCCAGTCCCCGGAGCCAAGCAGTATATAAGGCCTCTTTAGAGGTCTTACTCTTTTTTGTTATTATGAAGTCGTGATAGAGGTCGACCTAAAGGGCGTCCAAGACAAGACTGAGGGTTGTCATCAAACTGAACCAAATGACATTTCCGCATCATGAGTCCGGCTTATATCCATAGAAGGAGCAATCATGACCATAAAGGATAAGATAGTTCTGATTACCGGCGCAGGTCATGGTATTGGCGCAGCTATTGCCGAGCGTTTTGCCAAACAAGGCGCCAGGGTTGCAATAACATACCGCAAAGACGAAGCGGGAGCTAACGAGCTCGTTGCAATCTGCAAGGCAAACGGCGCAGATATAAGGTCATACCATGTTCAGAACCTAGCGGATGACACGCAAACTGCCGAACTATTTGATCAGATTGTTAAAGATTTCGGAAGATTAGATATTGTCGTAGCCAATGCAAGTGGCGCCGGCTCAGCTGTCGGCACAGAAGATTTATATGATCTTAACCTCGACGATTGGCAACACAACCTTAGAGAAAATTTGCTGGTGGCAGTCACAACGACCAAACATGCCATAAAGGCGATTGATAAAAACAAAGAAGGCGGCAAGATAATATTGATCGGATCAGTACTCGGCCTAGATGGCGCCGGAAGCCCGCGTATAACTGCGTATTCGGCCGGTAAAGCAGCAACGCATAACTTTGGACGTACTATTGCAAAGAAGCTGGCGCCAAAAATTATTGTTAATATTGTCGCGCCTGGTCGTTGTTGGTCAAAAGCCTACGACCATGCCAGCGAGCAAGAGATAAAAGAAAAATTTGCCCCCAACAAACACGGTCGCCCGATCGAGTGGGTAGAAATCGCTCAAGCCGTACACATGGTAGTTGAGAATGACTCAATTATCGGTCAAGTAATAAACGTTGAGGCAGGTTTTACCTTGTTAAACACATAGCTATAAATCGGTTTTCACGATCCAGCCATAAAAATTCACGATGATATACTATAAAGTATCGTGCTTACGCCAATAAAAATTACAAACGTTACAAAATATTATGGGCGCTCCAAGGTGCCGGCGGTACACAAGCTGTCGCTGGCAATTCAGCCCGGCGAAGTGTACGGGCTGCTCGGCGCCAACGGTGCCGGCAAGACGACAACACTCCGCATGATACTGGATTTTATCCGGCCCAGTTCAGGCACGATCCAACTATTCGGCGCAGACAATCGCCGTGGCGGCGCAAAACTGCGCGCCCGCGTCGGCTATCTGCCAGGAGATGTCGTGCTGCCAAAAGGTGCCACCGGACAGGAATTTTTACAGTACCTCGGCAACCTTAGTGGTACTGTGGACCACACGTACATGAACCAGCTGGCCAAACGCTTCCAGGCGCAGTTGGACAAAAAAATGAACCAACTCTCAAAAGGCAACCGGCAGAAGATCGGCATCGTCCAGGCGTTCATGCATCAACCCGACGTGCTGGTGCTCGATGAGCCGACCAGCGGGCTTGACCCGCTCATGCAGGAGCAGTTTTACCAGACAGTTAACGAGGCACGCGAGCGCGGCGCGGCAATACTATTGAGCAGCCACAGCTTTGAAGAAGTCGAACGTATGTGCGACCGCATTGGCATTGTGCGCAAAGGCAAGTTCATCTACGAAGGCTCGGCCGCTACTATTATTGCCACGCAGAAGCCGCGCTGGCGTGTGACGTTCAGGCACGATGGCGACGCCGCGAAGCTCAAAGCTAGCCCCGCGCTCAAAGTCATTGATGCCAGCCCGACAAGTTTAACGGTTGAACCGGCGCACACTATCGAAGCGGCGCTGGCTGCATTGTCGCACCATGCGATTGCCTCGATGACAACCAGCCAGCACAGCCTGGAAGACGAATTTTTGCACTTTTACGAGGAGGAGCCGCCGCGATGAACGCCGTGATCGCCTGGGAGCTCAAGCGCCGCCGCCTGTTTATCTTGTGGTGGACGATTGGCATCGCCAGCCTGATTGCGATAACGGTGCTGGCGTATAAGGCAATCGGCCACGACGCCACGCAGCTCAATGCGTCATTCAATAGCATTTCGTCGTCGGCTGGCGGATTTTTCGGCGGCAGCGACTTTTTCTCGCCCATCGGCTACATGAGTTCGCAAATTTATTACATACTGCTGCCGATCCTGGTGATTATCATGGCAACGACGCTGGCGGCCGGCCTTATGAACCGCGACGAAAACGACGCTACGGTTGAATACACGCTGGCGCGGGCGATGACCCGCCGCCAGCTATTGCTGGCCAAAGCGGTTGTCGGGCTGCTTGTTGTTATCGCCGTCTGTGTGCTTACGTATGCCGTGACGGCTGTGACTGTCCGTATTGCCGGTATCAAAGTCGGCCAAGCAGATTTGCTCATAACGCATCTGGTATCGTTCGCGTTTTCGGCGTCGTTCGGGGTGATTGCCTTTGCCCTCATGGCCGCCAGCCAGCTAACGCGCAAAGCGGCCACCAGCGTTGCAATCGTGCTGGCTTTTGGCGGCTACGTGATCTCATCACTGGCTGGATTGGTGCACTGGCTGGAAGCTCCGGCAAAGCTCATGCCATACCACTATTACGACACGGTCGGTCTGCTCGGCGGCACTATTGCACATGGACTGGCCGTATATCTCGTAGGCGTCGTTATTATAGCTGCCGCTATTGCAACGGCTGGCTATGCGCGGCGGGACATAGGGTAGGGAGTGATCAACTTACACAAACAAATAAAAGGAGCTGAACTGCCAAGCATCGACCGCATCGTAACTGTCGGGCCAATAACCATAGACAACCCGCCGACCAACCTACAAAGCACAAACAATAGGTAGCTCTGCTCCGGCCTATAAGTTAAGGTCGAGTCCTTGCTGCGTCTGGTCCCGGAAATCCCTGCCGTGCATCAAACGCCTAGATGGTGTAGGCGAATAATAAAAGTCATATCTAGATATCGTAGGCTGCGTGTCGTCGGTGAACGTAAAGCTTTGCTCCATGTTGATGTCGAAGCTTAATTCGTACCAGCGTGCGAGCTGAATATCCGTTCCCGAACCATCATAGGCGTTGGTTGTGTAGCTTGCCTGGGATGCAAGCGGGTAGATCGACGCCGACATGCCCCAGGTATTGGCAAGATTGGCGCTGGATTTGTAGGTAAGCCGCCATTTTTCGATATCTACGCCGTTATTGACCGCATTTGTAAGGTACGCTACAAACTTTTGTGGTTTGGCGTCGCCAGCCATATCAAGGTACTTCGTAACAAGCGTTTTCATAGCTTGCGACTGTTCGCCGCCGTACTGGATGACATTAGAACTTATGACATTCGTGCAGTCGTCACCGCCCAGCACATAGTAGTAGCCATTGTAAAAGGCTCCGCCCGCATCAAACCGCGCTGTCGTGAAGTTGTTGATGCTCGTTTGCCAGTCGCTAAGCGTACCCGTACTGTTAATTGAGGCGACCCAGGTGTCGGCAGAGCATGTTGTGGACGCCGAGCGTCCACCAAACAGATAAATATACCCATTCGCCGCGACAATGCTCTGTTGCCGGATAGGGTTCGGCAAGTCGCGGGCGTACTTCCACGAACCCGTTGTATTGCCGGTGGATGGGTCCAGGGCGACAAACTGTACGTCGAGGTCATACGCGCTGCTCGTGCCGCCGCCCATAACGTACAGGTACCCGCCGGCGGCTACCGAAGTGTGGTCATACCGCGCCGTCGTGAAGTCGGTCGCCGTATTCCAGCTTGAGGTAATGTTACCGCCGTTTGATAAATCCGGGCTATAGTACACTGTCGTTTGGGCGGTTGTCGTACCCGAACGGCCGCCGGTGATATAAATATACCCATTAAATACTGTGCAGCCGGCCGCAGCCCGCGCGCCTGGCAAGCCGTTTGCAGCGGTCTGCCAACTGCCGGGCACCCCGTTTGTTAGTTGGCTGTAATACACCGTCGTTACGGCGTTCCCAGTGTTATCCTCCCCGCCCACGGAATACAAGTAGCCGCCGACTGCCACCAGGCAGTTATGCGCTACCTGAGCCGGTAATGCCGCGCCGGTGGTCCAGCTACCTATGGAGCCATCAGGATTCAATGGTGCATAGGCGGTCGTATTGGTAAAGCCGGTACATGTCGAGCTGGCCACCGTATACGCCGTGCAGCCACCGGCGGCGTACAAATATCCGCCCGCCGCAACCGAACCCGCCCCGGTCCGGTTGGTTGCGTATACGTTACTAGCGTTACTCCAAGCGCTGGTACCCTTATTCCCGGCATTAAATAACTCTACGTTTTCGTCCACATTCGTTCTGGTGCTGCAAGAGGCTGGCGGGTCGCCGACAGAGCACCCGCCGGTAACGTAGAAGTGGCCGTTCGTATAGACTGCCCGTTCGTCCCAACGCTGTGTTATCCTTGTCACCGAAATACTGAAATCGTTAGTGATGTCGCCGGTAGCCATATTTATTTTTCCTATTTGGATATAGTCATATGTCGCCGGAATGCTGCCGTTGTGCCCGCCGAAGACATAGAGGTAGCCGTTCATTGCCGCCGCATCTGCCCGGCGGATTGTCTGGACAAGGTGCCCCGTAGCCGTCGACCAACTTGAGATATTGCCGTTATCTTGAATGTTGGCATAGAGCACCGTGTCGGTTTGTCCGGAACTGCCATTGGCACCGCCAGCGAGGTAGATATAGCCGTTGTAAAGTGCGGGGGCCATGAGGCCGGTGGCCGTCGGCAAGCTGCGCAGCGTTGTACTAGTGCCCGTACTCGTTACCGTGGTGCCGAGCGAGCCGTCGGAGTTAATTGGCATGCGCCATACCTGACTGCGGTACGTGCTGCACCCGGCCGACCCGGTCGTGCCGATACAACCACCAAAGACATAGAGAAATCCGTGATGTGCGACTGCCGAGTTGTAGTAATCCGTGGTGCTCAGCTTGCTTGTAAGCGTAGTCCAGGCTCCGGACAATGAACCGTTCCCGTTAAGCCCCACATACCACACATTCCGGGACGGCCCGGCCTTGGTGTAACCGCCGGTGGCATAGAGCACGTTGTTGTATACTGCCAGGCCGAACGCGGCCAGGCCGGTCGAGCCGTTCAGCCTGTTCGTACTGTCTGTCGTCCAACTGCTGAGCGAGCCGTCGGAGTTAATTGGTGCATAGCTGACGTTACCGGTCGTATCGTTCGTGCCGGTCTGACAGCTATTGGTTTGGCAGCCGCCGACAACGTACAGATAACCGTTGTTTACCACCGCACCGTGAGCAAACACGGCCGTGGGCATAGCGGTAGTAGTCGTGACCGGGCCAACTTCACCGGGGCTGCTGACCTGACCATATGATTGGCTCGCCAGGGTTGTCGATGAATTCGCACATGATACGCTACCGCTATTCATCGCCGTACAGCCAGCGATGCTGTAGAGCGTGCCTCGCCATGATTTTAGCGAGCCGCCGGTCCGCGCCAAGGTTACATTCTGCACTGGCGACCACGGCCCCAGGGTGCCGTCGGCGTTAACCTGAGCGATCTGGACGTCATTGAGCACATTGGTGCATGATTGGCTGGCATTGAATGTGCCGCAGCCGCCACCGACATATATAAACCCGTCGGCTACCACCGAGAAACTCACGCCCATGTTAGAGCGCGGCGTCGTAAACGAACTGGCGCTCAGCCATGACCCGCTACCGCTGCCATAAATACTGCCGTCGCTGGCAATGGGCGCGTACAGTACTTGGTTGGAGAGCGTGCCGTTGCGGTTGCCGCCGATGACATATAGGTACCCGTTATAGGCACGCAGGTTACTGCCGTACATTGCTGAAGGCAGCACCGAGTTGTCATTCGTCCACGACGACAGGCTTCCGTCGGGCTGGATAGTCGCATAGCTCACTGTCGTCACGCCACTATTTGGCGCTGATCCCGTTCGGCCGCCAGCTACGTACAGAACGCCGTTATAGACCGTAGCGCCCAAGCTGCACAGGCCGGCAGGCAGATTGGTTGTGCTCGACCAGCTGCTACTAAGCTGTCCGTTCACCTGGATTCTCACATAATAAACTGCGCTACTTACCGACGAACAATCGGAGGAAGTTACTGAACCGCCAATCGCATAAAGATAGCCGTTGTAGGGTATAAGCCGGAAGCGCGACAGAGCAGCCGGCAGACTCACGGTTGACGACCACGCTCCCACGGATGATCCGGTACTATCGATCTTGGCGAACTCTACAGACGTCAAATTGGAGGTTGAATTGGCTGGCGCACCCCCCGCAACGTAAATGTAATCATCATTTATCGCCGTAGATTGCAGAAAGCGCGCATTGGCCAGGCTATTCGCGTTTGTAGTCCAACCCGGAATTATGCCGCCCGTCACTTGCCCTCGTACGATATTGCCGGTTGAACCGTCGAAGTCCACGTTACTCTCCGGATTCATGTCGCGAAACACGTCCGATATGCTGGTTACCGATACTGACGGGTCAATAGATATCGGGTAGCTCGCGCCTTCCAGGTTAGTGGCCGTAATACGCAAGGTCTTACCCTTATCGCGTACCGAAAACCGCGCATCGACGGCGCTCTGCTGGCGATTCGTTTCTTTGACTACCGGCGCCGGTATGGTAAACACCAGCTTTGTCCTTTTAGCTTGCTGTCGCATTTTCTGCAGTAAAGCAGCGTCCGAGGCGCTGCCGGTTGAAACGTTGCCGGATATCGGCAAGTCGTAACCATAAATACCTACCGAACCGTCAGTCTCCACCTGCGCCACATAATCGCCGTTATTGGAGATATCGTAGTCAAACGCCTGCGTTTTACCCGCATAGCTGCGCAGCGTAATGTCTTCCTTCACCCCGCTTGCCTGTGTCGTATACACCAAGTGGCCGTTTCCGTTGCTAAGGGCAAAGGTGACATGGTTGCTCCTTTGATACGGCTGCTGCACGCCAAAAACAGGGATCATTTTAAACTCGTCGTTTGAGTGCGGATCGGTGACCGATACATACGGCTCCTTACCCGCGCCGATTGTCGCTTGCGCCTTGTCGTACCCGAAGTTAAGCGACTGGCCGCTGGGCTGTGCTGCGGCCTTGTTGAACGTATAGGCCGTCTTGGTTTTGTCGTACTGCATGAGTTTTGCCATAGAGGGCTCGTCTTTAGGTAGAAGATTTTGTTCGGGGCCGCTCAACGCGTAAATCTTTGGCTGCAACAGTATTTGCAGCGTTGGCACGGCGGCCGCAAAGAGCACAATAGCGGCGCCAAACGCCGCCAACCAACGCCGGCCTATATGCGGCAATCGCAGATTTCGAAACGGACTCCCAGGCACCCGAAAGATGATCCTGATGACGACTTTCTCGCGGGGCGCGGTTGGCGGGGAAACAACTTTGGCGCGGCCAATACTACCCACGCCGGCAGCGTTTTCACGACGCAGGGGCACATGGCCCACCTCGCGTCGTCTTGTCGGCACCAGCATGTCATCCATAAGTCTCATCAATAGCCTTTGGGGTCTATTATACTGCAAGATGCTTATGGCTCAACATATGTTCGGTAGTTCGCGCACGCTATTAGGACGTATAATCTTATACATGGATGTCAAAGACAAAGTCGCTACCTTTTTCGAGCGTTATCCGCTGCAAACATACAATAAGCACGAACTGCTCCTCCATGCCGAAGAGCCTATTCAGTCTGTTTTCTATATTCATGAGGGCCGGGTCAGCCAGTCCGATATTGCGCCAAACGGCAACGAAATCGTCGTCAACGTCTTTAAGCCTGGCGCGTTTTTCCCTATGTCATCGGCGATCAACGACATCGAAAATCACTATTTCTTCGAATCGAGCCTTACGTCGCAAGTACGCGTCGCGCCGAAGGCTGAGGTGGTGCATTTTCTGCGCGAAAACCCAGACGTCGTCTTTGATCTGCTGGCCCGCGTTTATCGGGGAGTAGACGGCGTGCTCCGGCGTATGGCACACCTTATGGGCGGCGACGCTCAGAGCCGGATTATTTTTGAACTCCTCAACGCCACCTACCGTTTCGGCGAGCAACAGCCCGACGGCAGTATCCAGGTGCGGCTAACCGAGGGCGACCTAGCGAAACATTCGGGCCTGGCCCGCGAAACGGTCAGCCGCTTGCTGCGAGACCTAAAAGCGGCCGGCCTTATCGAGACAAGTCATAGCGGCATCTTGGTCAAAAGTACAAAAGACCTAGAAGCGCGGCTTGGCACGAGTCTGTAGCGCAAGTGTGACGCCGGTCATAGTAATCAGAATAGCCGTCGCCCTATGCTGGCCGTAGGAGGTCACGGATATGCACGGCATGAAGGAGAGCAAACAATCCAATTTAGGCAATCACCTGAGCTTGCGGGGCTGGTATGAGCGCAAGCGCAAGCAGCGTGTTGACGCCGAGATTCGGGCCATCATTGGGTTACGCCGCGCAGCCAAAATGGTAGAAACACCTGAAAACCGTGCCATGCTGCCGCCTCTCCGAACCCACAAACTTGAGGCGCTGACCGGCGACACAGTCTATCTTGGGCACAACGATCATATTCGATCGTTCATTTTGTCTGCCCTCGATAGACCCGAACCAGGGGGCGGCAGGGTCTCCGTGACCTCGCCAATCGGCCGCGCGCTCCTTGGCAGGCATCAAGGGGACAGAGTCCGCCTTAGGATGCTCGATGGCGACTTTGACTACACGATTCTCAAGATCATCTAGAAAATTTGAGGAACATCACGAACGCGATAAGGATAGCTAGCGTCAGCCAGGCGAAAGTGTCAGCGCCTTGACGGATTGCTTTACGAAGCTGAGCATGGCGGCGCTCACTTATCGGCAGAATGTCGGCATTCATTCGTAGCCATCCCCAGTTAAGTGTCAGCAGGCCTGCAAGGCAGAACAGACATAAAATACACAGAGCGAGGACTCGAAACGTGCTCTCCCACATAAACCACAGTGCGAAACATAAGAAAAATGTAGCGATGCCCTGCAACCACAAACGAAATTTCGGCAGGAGTATGCCGCCCGTTAGGCCGACCAGCCCGCTGGTAAGCATCAGGGTGAAAAATACCATGCACAACATGCTGTTCGGAAAGCCAAAAATTTTGCTTTGCCAGGAATTCAGGACATTGCCGCAGCTAAAGACGCTGTTAAGGTTGCAAACGAGTTGTGCATGCGCATTTTTCAGTATCTCCTGGTACTCAATGGTTTCTAAAAACGATGCGGCGAGGCCAACCACGCCACCAGCAGTTATAAGGCCGTAAATAGTTCGTTGTTTTATCATACGCAAGACTATAACGGCGCCGGCCGCGATGACACTGTGATCGCGGTCACAGTGTTTTGCGAGCAGTGACGCTTAGGCTAATCTCATGGACTTCAATGGACGCGAATACGTGCTTGGCCTCGATACGGAAGTACCAACATCCCGCGGCAAGCGAACGTATATCAATTTGGATAACGCCGCAACCACGCCGCCCTTTCGAGCGGTCATGCAGGCAGTGAACGAGTTCGCCCCATGGTACTCGTCGGTGCATCGCGGCCAGGGCTTTAAAAGCCGCTTAAGCACGGATGCATACGAAGAAGCGCATACCGTTGTACGTGCGTTTGTTGGCGGTAACGCCGACGAACATATCGCTATCTTCGGCAAAAATACCACCGAGGCGATCAATAAACTGTCGTACCGATTGCCGCTGCACAAGACGGATATCGTCCTCATATCACACCTAGAACATCACAGTAACGACCTGCCTTGGCGCAAGCGGGCAACCGTCGTTCGTATCCCGATTTTGCCGGACGGCAGTATTAGCAAGGACGATTTCTTGCAGCTGCTCGATCGCTATGGCAAACGGGTAAAACTAGTCGCTATCTCGGGTGCATCAAACGTCACCGGACATATGCCGGACATCCATTGGTTTGCAAAGCAGGCGCACGCGGCTGGAGCGCAGATCTTTGCTGACTGCGCACAACTGGCCGCGCACCGTGCAATTGATATAAAGCGTTTGTCTGATCCCGAGCACTTGGATTACGTCGCGTTTTCGGCGCACAAAATGTACGCACCGTTTGGCTGCGGAGCGCTCGTTGGCAGACGCGATACGTTTGCTCGCGGCACGCCCGAATATGTCGGCGGCGGTACGATCGCATCAGTAACCGCCAGATATACGGACTGGTCAACTCCTCCAGATAGCGACGAAGCTGGCTCGCCGAACGTTATTGGTGCGATGGCACTGGTCGCGGCCATAAAAACACTTCAGGAGATCGGCTTCGAACGTATTGCGGCTCACGAAGCGGCGTTGACGACACATGCCTTGCTGGGTCTACAAGAACTGCCAGGCGTCAAAATATACGGCAGCCACAAACCGGATGCCGCTTCGCGTTCCGGCGTTATACCATTCACACTCGCGGGCATGCCAGCTCATCTCGTGGCCGCGCGCCTCGGATATGAATGGGGCATCGGCGTACGCAGTGGCTGCTTTTGTGCGCAGCCATATGTCATGAGTCTGCTGGAGCTTGACCCGAACCGCGTACGCAGTCACATCCTACATAACCGCCGCGACTTGGTCGAAGGATTGGTGCGCATAAGCTTCGGCTTGTACAACACCACCGAAGAAATATATATGCTCATGCAGGCCTTGGCGGTAATCGCCGATGGGGAACATGCGCCATATAGCGTCGATCGGCGCACCGGCATTTATACACCAACAGGCACGAGCAGCTGATACAATAAACATGAGCGTTATGGACACCGATACTCCCGAAGAAAGATATATCGTAACGATAAATGCCGGATCGTCGAGCATTAAGCTGGCCGTATTTGCGGCGCGTGATATACAAAAAAAGTTCGAGGCGGCGGTCGAGAATATCGGCGCGCCCTCAGCCCGTCTTGTTGCAGGGGAGGACAGCGGGGCGGTCACCGCTCAGACGCACGCCGAGGCGGCGGCCTTACTCGCGCAGTGGCTGCATGCACGCATTGAAGCCAACACTATTACGGCCGTCGGCCACCGTATTGTGCACGGCGGTCCCAAATACTACCAGACAATGATTGCGACCAATGACGCTCTTGAGGAACTTCGCACATTTGCGGCCTTTGACCCCGGGCATCTGCCCGTCGAACTCGCTCTTATTGAAACGTTCCAAAAGACGTTGCCGGACGCGCGGCAGGTGCTGTGCTTTGACACCGCCTTTCACCACGGATTACCGGCTCGCTCGCGGCTGCTGCCAATTCCGCGTCATTTTGCAGCAAAGGGCGTGCGGCGCTACGGATTTCATGGCCTGTCGTACGCCTACATTCTGGAAGAGCTGCACCGTGTCGAGGGCGAAGCTGCCGCTCAAGGCAAGGTCATTATTGCGCATCTTGGCAGCGGCGCAAGTTTGGCGGCGCTGCATCACGGCAAATCAATCGACACCACTATGAGCATGACGCCAGCCTCCGGCATCCCCATGAGCAAGCGCTCCGGCGATCTCGATCCTGGACTCATGCTCTACCTCAGCCGAACGCAAGGCTACAACGCGGACCAACTGCACCACATGGTGCATTTTGAGTCTGGTTTGCTTGGCGTGTCCGAAACGACCGACGACATGAAAAAGCTGCTCGAAATCGAGCACAACGACCCGCGCGCTAAAGATGCGGTGGCTATTTTCTGTTACAACGTCACGAAGACAATCGGTGGCTTTGCCGCCGCGCTGGGCGGACTCAACACCTTGGTCTTTACCGGCGGCATGGGCGAGAGTGCGCCAAAAATCCGCACTAAGGTGTGCGAACAGCTGGTCTTCCTAGGCATCACACTTGATCCGACTCGGAACGAGGCGGGCGCACGGCTCATCTCGGCTGATGGCAGCCCGGTTGGCGTACACGTTATTCATACCGACGAAGCAACGACTATTGCGCGGGAAACAAACAAATTAATACATGGAGGCCAGCCATGAACCAAGCTGAACACCCACTGGACGACAAAACACTGCAGGCCATAGATGCCTATTGGAGGGCGGCTAACTACTTATCGGTTGGGCAAATCTATTTATGCGACAATCCACTCCTCAGGGAGCCGCTTAGGTTAGAGCATGTCAAAAAATTACTGCTCGGGCACTGGGGCACGACGCCTGGCCAAAACTTTATCTATGCCCATTTAAACCGGGTTATCAAAGCCAATGACCTCAACATGTTGTACGTTTCCGGGCCGGGTCATGGCGGTCCGGCGCTCGTCGGCAATGTGTATTTGGAGGGTACGTTCAGCGAATACTACCCCGAAGTTCCCCAGAATGAAGCCGGACTCAAAAAACTATTCCAAATGTTCTCATTCCCGTACGGCCTATCCAGCCACGTATCGCCGCAGGTACCGGGTTCTATTCACGAAGGCGGCGAGCTTGGCTACAGCCTGAGCCACTCCTTTGGCGCGGTCTTTGACAATCCCGATCTCATCGCGGCCTGCATCGTCGGGGACGGGGAGGCCGAAACCGGGCCGCTGGCAACCGCCTGGCATTCCAACAAATTTTTAAACCCGGTTACCGACGGTGCGGTGCTGCCGATTTTACATCTCAACGGCTATAAGATCAGCAACCCAACCATTCTGGCACGTATTGAGCACGATGAACTGGAGCAGCTGCTGCGCGGCTACGGCTGGAGCCCGTATTTCGTTGAAGGCGACGACCCGATGCAGATGCATCAGCTCATGGCCGCAAAACTAGACGAAGCAATTAATGAGATTAAGCG
>DASVOI010000047.1:0-3347 GCA_036383395.1 Saccharimonadales bacterium (SeqCode) | reverse complement strand
TTTCCCGCTGTTGCAAATTGCCGTCGAACGTTTGCGGGCTGGCAACGTGGTGCGCGATCCCGGCTACGACGGCGTCTACGGCACGATTAAGGTCTTCAAAGACAACGCCGAGCGTCTGCAGGCCGCTAGCCAACTGTCGTTATTGTGAGGCGAGCCATGGCAGTACAAACACAACTGAATGACAACCAAGCACGCGCCGCCCACGCTGGCAACGGCCCTTTGCTCATTGTGGCCGGGCCGGGCACGGGCAAAACCAAGACGCTGAGTGCGCGCATCGCGTACTTGGTGCGCGAAGGTCGCGCCCAACCGGAGCAAATTTTGGCGCTCACGTTCACCAAAAAAGCGGCCGAGGAAATGCGCGAGCGTGTGCGCATGCTGCTGAGGGCCGAGGGCCGCGCGCCGCAAACACTGCCGTATATCTCTACCTTCCACGCCTTGTGTCACGAGCTGCTGGGCGGCGAGCTAACGTTCGCCAGCGATGCTCAGCGGACGGCGCTCATCAAGCAGCTCGACAAACCTGCGCCATTTAAACGGCTGTCGCCGCGCGAGCTGGGCCTGCTCATTTCGCGGGCCAAAAACAAGGCCGAAGACGACGCCGAGCTTTTCAAGTTGGTGGCGCGCTACGACATGGCGTTAAACGAGCTGGGTCTGGTCGACTTCGATGACCTGCTGCTGCGCGCCCACCAGCTGTTGGCCGAAGATGACGCCGCTCGCAAGCGGATTCAGGCCCGCTTCACGCACATCTTGGTCGACGAGTTTCAGGATACTAACCGTTTGCAGTACGACTTGTTACAGCTGCTGCGCGGCACTGACAATCTGTTTGTGATTGGCGACCCGCTGCAATCTATTTACGGTTTCCGCGGGGCCAGCGGCGGTATTTTTGAGCAGTTCCGCAGCGATTTTCCGGCCGCCGCGGCCATTGAACTCGACACCAATTACCGTTCGACACCAGAGATAGTTCGTCTGAGCAACGCCTTGTTCCCGGCGGCGCCCAACCTGCGCGCGCACGCCGAGCGGCCGGGCCAGGTGCGCGCCGTGCAAGTGCTCAACGAATACTCCGAGGCTGCCTGGGTGGTGGCCGAAATCCAAAAAGCAATTGGCGGCGGCGATATGCTGCGTGCCGTCAGTGACGACGATGCCGGGCTGCACCACGCGCTCAAAGATTTCGCCATTTTGTACCGCAGCCGCAGCGCGGCGGCGGCCGTGCAGAAGGCGGTAGCAGACTCCGGCCTGCCGTATCAGGTAGTGGGCGAAGGTTCGCCCTACGACCAGCCGCGCGTCCAGGCGCTCATCGCCCTGCTGCGCGGCGCGGTTGGTCACGAGTCGCCGCAGCTAGAAGGCTTTTCGCCGTCGCAGCAAGCAGCAGTGCGCGACCTGCTGGGTGACACCAGCGGCATTGTGCCGCTCGCGCTGGCCGAAAAAAGTATGCAGCTGCTTGGCTTTGAGCCCAGTTCCAGCCTGCAGCAGTTCCTGGGTTCACTTGTGCGTTTTAAGACGCTGGACGAAGCCGTGACGCATTTTGACGCTCTTGCCGAGACCAATTTCTACGACCCGGCGGCCGATGCCATCACGCTGCTGACCATTCATGCCAGCAAGGGCCTGGAGTTTGCGCATGTTTTTCTGATCGCCGCCGAGGAAGGTGTGCTGCCGCACGCCAAAGCGGATCTCGAAGAGGAAAAACGCCTGTTTTACGTGGCGGTCACTCGCGCCAAAGACGCTCTGGATAGTACCTATGCCACCAAACGCGGCGGCGAGCCAGCCGTGCCCAGCCGCTTTATAACCGACCTGCCGCAAGATGTATTGCCGCGCCAAACCGACCCTAACTTGGCAGCCGACCAACGCCGCGCCGGGAAGCGCGCCGCCAAGCGCAGTCAGCAGACTCTTTTCTAGTGGTGAGCTTAGGCGTTACAATAGAAGTACTAAAGGGAGTACAGACATGATTGGCGGGGCAGCAGGCATTGTAATTCTGGTTTTCGCGCTCATTATCATCGTGAATGGTGTGCGCATCATCAACCAATATGAGCGCGGCGTGGTGTTCCGCCTGGGCCGGGTGCGGCCGGGGGTCAAGCAGCCGGGCTTGCGGCTGATCATCCCGATTGTGGACCAAATGCGCAAAGTAGGTATGCGCATTGTGACGTTGCCGGTGGATTCGCAGAAGATCATTAGCAAAGACAATGTGTCTATCGACGTCGCCGCGGTGGCGTACTTTCAGATTACCGACCCGATTAAGTCGGTGGTAGAAATTGAAAACGTCGTGGCTGCCACCTATCAGATTGCGCAGACCACGGTGCGTAACATTGTGGGCCAAAGTTCGCTGGACGACGTGCTGAGCAACACGGCAAAAATCAACGAGGCCATTAAGGGCATTTTGGATAGCGTTACCGAAAAGTGGGGCGTGTACGTGAGTGCCGTGGAGCTGAAGGACATTCAGCTGCCCGACAGCATGCAGCGCGCCATGGCCAAGCAAGCCGAGGCCGAGCGCGAGAAGCGCGCCAAGATCATCGCCGCCGAAGGCGAGCAGCTGAGCGCCGCCAAGCTGGGCGAGGCCGCCGACATTATCGCCGCGCACCCCATCGCCTTGCAGCTGCGTAATCTCCAGACGCTAACCGAAATCGCCACCGAAAAGAACAGCACCATCGTTTTCCCGGCGCAGTTCATGGACACTATCCAATCTATTAAGAGCTTCATGTCCAAAGAGCAATAATGGCTAAAGCGCCACCCAAGTTGCCGAATACCTATTACCGCGTTTCTGTAAAAGCTCTGGTGTTTGACGATCAGCAGCGTTTGTTGGTGCTTAACGGCGAAGGCGGCTGGGAGATACCCGGCGGCGGTATGGAGCACGACGAAGATTACGCCGCTTGCATGCAGCGCGAACTGCAAGAAGAGATCGGCGTGGCTGTAACGGCTGTCGGTGACGAGGAGTTTACGTATCGCTGTTCGACGCAGGCCGGCCAGCCCAAAATCGCGATTGCCGCGACCGCCAAGCTGGCCTCGTACGATTTCAAGCTAGAGAAGGGCATAACCGAAGCACGGTTCGTCACCCTCGAGGAATTCATGCAGCTGACCTTCCAAAAGAGCGAAGACGGCGTGCAGTCGTATGTGAATCGTATTTGGAAGCGCCGGCCGGAATCGGCCATGGACAGCCCGATGTACCGCGTCACCGCCCGAGCGCTCATCTTTGACGAGCGTATGCGGCTGCTGGTCGTCGAGGATAACGACGGCCGCTACGAACTGCCCGGCGGTGGTTGGGAGCACAACGAAAGTCTTGAGCAGTGCATCGCGCGCGAAATAAAAGAGGAGCTGGGCGTGAGCGCGCTGTGGGTCGGCAAGCTGTGGTTTTGCTACCG
>DASVOI010000046.1:0-15349 GCA_036383395.1 Saccharimonadales bacterium (SeqCode) | reverse complement strand
GCGTACTTCACCAGACTCGACAGCATCAGCAGACTTACGAGCACGGTCAGCGTTTTTAGATTGAGCCGCTGCTTGCGGATATCGCCATATGCATCGGCCACCAGCAAGCACGTCCAGGCCACCAGCGGGAACAGCAAATTGTCATAGTTAATCTGCCCGGCCAGCAGCGGTACAATCGGGATCAGCACAAACAGCGCCAGCGCCGTATTTGCCAGCAGCCGCGACGTGCCCACTCGCCTGAGTAATCTATAAAACAGCAGCAAACCCGTAGAAAAGAAAGCGATGTTCATAAACCGCAGCACGATCACCAGCGCCGTTTGACTGTGCGTAAAGACATGTAGCAGCCGGTACGGGAAGCTCATGAGGTAGTGGTAGAGATACGACGGGTCGCTCACAAACGGCCCGAACTGGCCGAGTCCATGCGGCTGACTGCTAAAAAACGGCAGCCAATGCTGGCTGTAAATTTTGATCAGCCCGAAGTGAAATTCTTCGTCGAAGGCCATGGGGTAGAGCGCCGAGCAGGCGATCCATACGGCCTCCAAGACAAAGAACATGAGCACCGCGATCCCAAAACGGCGCGACGACAACACGGCGGCGGTACGGCGAGTAATACGTTGCATCAAATTATCCATATTATACATGTCAGGCTGAAAGGGAGCTGCAGGGCGGGGCCAAAAGCCCGCGTGCTATACTGGCAGCAGCATGAAACGCTACGCAAAAACAGTGGTGGCGATCGTTATTTTAGCGGCCACGGCCGCGTCGTTCGCCTACTACCTAGCCAAACACCCTCAGACGATTGACCGGCTGAAACACTTGCCGCTGGACACGCTTGGGCGGCTGTTGCTTTTAAATATCATTTCTTTTGGCTGCTACATTTTGGTAACGCGCGCCTCGCTGAAACTGTATGGCCGGGCTATGGGGCGGCGCGAAAACATTCTGTTTAACGCCTACTCGTCGTTGATTAATTTCTTTGGGCCGGGGCAGAGCGGGCCGGTGTTCCGCGGCGCCTACCTCAAAAAACGGCTGAACCTAGGCGTGAAGCAGTATGTGTTCGCCACCCTTATTTACTATGCATTTTTTGCGGTCATCAGCGTGCTTTTGTTGTTCGCCGGCGCGCGGCCGTGGTGGCAAACGGCCGTCTTGGCGGTCGTGACCGGCGCGGCGTGCGTGGGCATCATCCGCTGGTATAAACGCCGTTCGCAGATTGCCGGAGCGCAGCTGGACGTCATGCACGTCGCCTGGATCGGTCTGGCCACGCTCTTGCAGCTGCTGGCCCAAGTCGGGCTGTACGCCATCGAGCTGCACACCGTTGGGGCGCACGCCTCATTCGGCCAGGTGCTCAGCTACACCGGCGTGGCCAACCTAGCCATTTTTGTGGCGCTCACTCCCGGCGCGATTGGTATTCGCGAGGCGTTCCTGCTCTTTAGCGAGCGACTGCACCATATCGGCAGCGGCGCCATTGTGGCCGCCAACGTCATCGACCGCGGCGTATATTTGGTCTTTTTAGGCTTGCTGTTTGTGATGGTCGTGGGCTTGCACGCCAAGAAAAAATTACAGGCCGCCGAAAAAATGGCCGAAAAATAAGCGCAGTTCTCAAGCAAAAACGGTATAGTGGGGTATATGAACTGGCTTGACGTGTTCATACTCTTATTTTTGATTAGCGCCTTTGTGCGCGGCGTGGAGGTCGGTTTCATCCGGCAGTTCTGCTCCACGGCCGGGTTTTTCGGCGGCCTGTTTTTGGGTGCCTTCATAGAAGGCAAGCTGGTTGGCCTGGCGCACAGCGCCAACGACAAGGCCGTACTCAGCCTGCTGGTCATTGGCGGCATCACGGCTATTATGTGGGGACTCGGCGAATACGCCGGGCTGCGGCTAAAGTTCAGTATTGGCGATGGCACCATCGGCGACAAGCTTGACCGTATTTTTGGCTCGCTGCTGGCTGGCGCGACCATTTTGGCTGGCGTGTGGCTGGGGACGGCAGTCTTCCGCAACCTGCCGGCCGGGGCGCTGCAGCGGCAAATCCGCTCCTCACGCATCGTCGCCGTGCTGGGCAGCGCACTGCCGTCGGCACCGAATATCCTCACCAGCATCGGCCACTTCATTGACCCCAACGGCTTCCCGCAGGTATTTACCGGCCTTGAGCCGGCGGTCCAAACCGATGCACCGCTGCCCAACATGGGCGCGCTGACCGCGGCAGTCAATCAAGACAAAGCGTCGGTGGTCAAAATAGAGGGCAAGGGCTGCGGCGGCATCATCGAAGGCTCCGGCTTCGTGGTCGGCAGTCACGAGGTCGTCACCAACGCCCACGTCGTCGCCGGCGTGTCGCAACCGTATGCGGCCGACCATGGTGGCGCACATAAAGCCAGCGTTATTTCATTTGACCCGGACTTAGACCTGGCCGTGCTGCGCGTAAACGGCCTAGCCGGCAAGCCGCTGACCCTGCAAGAGCAAACCGCCAGCAGCGGCACGGCCGCGGCTGTGTTGGGCTATCCGGGCAATGGCGCTTTCACCGCGCGGCCGGCGGCGATTTTAGAATCATTTACCGCCATTGGCCGCAACATCTACAATCAGGACCAAACCCGCCGCGACATTTATTCCATTAAAGCCGACGTGGAGCAGGGGAATTCGGGCGGCCCAGTCATTAGCCAGGACGGTACCGTCATTGGCGTGGTGTTCGCCAAGTCCACCACCTACAGTAACGTGGGCTACGCCCTGACCATGCAAACGGTTATCTCCGAAATCAATAATGTCGCCGGCAGCACCACGCCAGTGAGCACCGGAGCGTGCGCCGACTAGCCCTATGAAAATTTTCACCAAAAACGTAAGCCTGCAAAAAACGCTGCCGTGGCTGCTGGTCGTTGCCGGCGCGATTGGGCTGCTGTGCTCGCTCATCATCATGTACGACAAGGTTGAGCTGCTGAAAAATCCGGCCTTTCGCCCCAATTGCGACCTAAACCCGATCATCAGCTGCGGCTCGGTCATGGAGTCAAAGCAAGCCAACGCCTTTGGATTCCCCAATCCGTTTATCGGCATTGCCGGCTTTAGTATGGTCATGGCCGCTGGCATGGCGCTGCTGGCTGGAGCTGGCAAGCTCAAACGCTGGTTTTGGTTGTGTCTGAACGGCGGCACGCTGTTTGGCCTAGGCTTTATCCACTGGCTTTTCTTCGAAAGCGTCTACCACATCCAGGCCCTGTGCCCATACTGCATGGGCGTATGGACGGTGACGATCGCGCTGTTTTGGTATGTCACGCTCTATAACATCCAGACTGGCGTTTTGCCGCTGCGCGGGCGGGCGGCCCGCATAGGCTACTTTGCCCGGCGCCACCACCTGGATATATTGCTGCTGTGGTACCTGGCGATCGCCGCACTCATCTTGAAACACTTCTGGTATTACTACGGCCAGCACTTCCATATATAGTGCTTACGTAAGTTTCTGCTACAATACGCTTAAAGCGAGCTGCAATGCCCACACCATCACACAAATTCATAACAAAAACCGCCGAAGCCCCGGCTGCTATGTTGGGTCGCGCTGTTTTGATGACGCAAATCGTGCGCGACGCCAGCACCAACAACAAGGTCCTTAAAAAAGGCCGCGACTACTGGTTGATGCTGGGCCCGGGTTTAACCACCGGCGCTTCTGACGACGACCCCTCAGGCATCGCTACCTACAGCCAAACCGGCGCCCAATTCGGCTTTAATTTGCTGTGGCTGGCGCCCTGGACCTTCCCGTTGATGGCCGTGGTGCAAGAGATGTGCGCCCGCATCGGCCTGGTGACTGGCCGCGGGCTGGCCGGCAACATCCGCGTTTTTTATAACAAGCGCGTGTTGTACTTCTGTACGCTGCTGCTGTTTGCCGCCAACACCTTCAACATCGGCGCCGACCTGGGCGCCATGGCCAAGGCCGTCCAGCTGCTGAACCCGCACCTCAACTTCGGCTGGCTGGTGGTGGGCATGGCTATCTTCAGCCTATTGCTGCAGATCTTTACGCCCTATGCCAAATACGCCCGCTACCTCAAGTGGCTGGCGCTGATTTTGCTGTCATACATTTTGAGCGCCGTGCTGGCGCACCCCAACTGGCGCAACGTGCTGGTGCACGGTTTTGTGCCGCATATTCAGTGGAGCAAAGAGCAAATCCTGCTGATCTGTGCCATCTTGGGCACCACCATTTCGCCGTATTTGTTCTTTTGGCAAACGAGCCAAGAAGTAGAAGAGCAAGTACTGGAAGGCAAGCTGACCGTCAAAGACCGCCGCCACACCGAGGCCGACGAAGTCAAAAGTATGCGCATCGATGTCTGGACGGGCATGCTGCTGAGCAACCTGGTGATGTTCTTTATCATAGCCGCGGCCGGCGGTATTCTGTTCCCGCACGGCATCACGCACATCCAAAGCGCGGCCCAGGCTGCTGAGGCGCTCAGGCCATTTGCCGGCAACGCCACGTATTTCTTGTTCGCGATCGGCATTATTGGCACGGGCCTGTTGGCTATTCCGGTGCTGGCTGGCTCTAGCTCATACGCGCTAGCCGAATCGCTGCGCTGGAAAGAAGGGCTGTACCGCGACCTGGGCCAGGCCAAAGCATTTTACGGGATTATTATCATTTCGATGGTGGTGGGGCTGGGCATGAATTTTATCGGCCTCGACCCGATTAAAGCGCTGATTTATGCGGCTATCGGCAACGCCATCGTGGCGCCGGTCATCATTTACTTTATTGTGCGCATTAGCAGCAGCAAGCACTTCATGGGCGGCTGGGCGAACAAAAAATATGTCACAGCCATTGGCTGGTTCGTCTTCGTGCTGATGTTGGGCGCGGCTGGCGCGGCTATCTATTCGGTTCTGTAGCGGATTCGAAGGCGGCCGTCAGCGCCCGGTCCAAAATGAAGAGCAAATCTTTTTGCTGCGTATAGCCTTGCGGATCGTGCGGCTGGCGGCCGGTGGCAGCCAGGCCGTCTTGCACATACCGGCGAGATAATGCCAGCATCGTCTGAGTGGTCTCGTTCAGGGCGCCGCCCTGGCTCAATTCGTTGCTCGCCTGGCAGAGCGCCCCCAGGCAGCGCACGACCGGATCGGTGCGGTTGCGGCGATAGGGCAGTTGGCGGTACACCATGTCGGGCGAGCAGTCAGGCGGCAGAGACCACAGCCGGCGCAAATCATCCAGCAATCGGGCGTAGGTCTGCTCCAAGGCCTGGCCCGGGGTTGGGAGAACAGCCTGGCTGCGCAGCAGGGCATCATGGCGGCGCAGATCTTCGCTGGTTTCTTCGGCTTCGAATACTTGTGTGCCTGGCAGTCCGGGTACCTTCCGCCGGAACACGATTGCCTCAGCGGCTGGCTCGTCCCAACTCACGGGCGCAATGGCCGCATCCGACGGCGCCTTCACCACATCAAGTGTGTCATGAAGATGTCCCACCCCCTGCAACCCAAATCCGCTCAACAGTATGCGCGCGTAATCCTCGGCAGTGGCGTCCAGAGCATTTATATATGCCCCGCGCTCCGGGCTGCCATAAGCCATGCGCATCGCGGCCACATACACATCCATCGAAAAATTATCGGTGCCAAACGACGTATAAGCGCCAAATAATTGACCCTGCAGCCGTACGGCCGTGTCGCCAAGCTCGTAGGACGTCAGTCGACGACCATGCCGGTCCAACAGGTGCAACTTTTCGGTCTGCGGGTCATACTGGCTACTCACGGCGCCGGCCGCCTCTGGCAGAGCAGCAAGTCGTTGCTGCACCACACCAATAAGGCGGCGCGAGCTGGGATCGGCCAACTCGCGAAGGCTACCCGGCGCGTCGTCGAGCGCCAACTCCTGGCGAACAATACGCCTGCTGAGCCCGGGTATCGACCGCAGCACAGCGCTTGTCACTTCGTGTCCCAAGGCGCGGCGCGGCGCACTCGTTTCGTGGCCAAAAATCATACTCTCGCGCACAAAACGTTCCCGGGGCGTCAGGTGGCGCGGGGCGCCCTTCATGGTGCTGATGTCGCTCAGCCATCGGCCGGCCGGCGTTGCCGCGGCAAATTGCTGCAACGCGGCGTGCAGCGTAGCGGCATTCCGGGTGAAGTTGGCTCGCCGCACCGCCAGAAGCTGATCTAAGCCAAATGGGCGAAGCAGCGCAGTAAGGTCGCCCCACATCTCGTCGCCCAATACAGACGATCCAAAAGACGTGTTGCCCCATTGGTCCTGGCCGGGGACGCCCGCATCCTGCAGCTCCAGTGCCTCGGGCAACGGGGCGTCGCACGGCTCAAACCACAAGTAGTCAACAACATCTCCGTACAATCGGAGGGCGTCCTGGGCGGCAGTGTTATCCTGATAGTCGCATGCTTCGTCTATTATTTGCTCGAGCAAGTCCCGCTGCGCGCTGCGTACCGTCGGGTCGTGCGGGTCGGCAAACGCCGCTTGGACGGCATCGTGCAGCTGTCGCACCTCTTGCAGCGTCCGCTCGGGATCGGGGGCGTATTGCTCTGACATAGCCGGGTACTATAGCAGGTCGCACACGTTCAGGCTACTCGTGGCGGAGCGCCTGGATCGGGTCTTTGCGCGCGGCCTTGACAGCCGGGGCAGTACCGAATAGGATACCGACGCCTAAGGACACGCCGGTGGCCAGCACGATGGCCTGCCAGGAGACCACCGGCTTTAGGTATGTGTAGGTATACAGGAGTCCGATGCTGCCGAGCGAAATCACCACGCCAATCACGCAGCCAATAAAACTCAGTACCGTGGCTTCCAGCAAAAACTGCCACAGAATCTGTTGCGAGGTGGCGCCGATGGCTTTGCGCACGCCAATTTCGTGCATACGCTCGGTTACACTCAGCAGCATGATGTTCATGATGCCCACGCCGCCAATAAACAGCGAGATGGCCGCTACCGCCCAGATCCAAACCGACAGCAGGTGCACAACGTCGGCGCTGGCGCTGGCGCTTTCTTTGGCGTCTAAAACGCTAAAATCCTGTTGGCCGCCATGGGCCGCCTTCAGCTTAGAGATCACCGTATTTTTGACCGGCGTGACAGTTTTGGGGTCGCCGGTTTTGGCCAAAATAGCGTACAGCCCAGAATTATCATTACGAATGCGTGCCGCGGCTTGATACGGGATAAATATTGCGTCATTAAAATTGGCCGTGGGCGAGAAGGGCACATTGAGCCACGGCGAGAACACGCCGCGCACTATGAACGTTTGCCCACGAAAATCAAAGCGGCGGCCGAGCGGCACCGGCTCGCCAAATAGTTCGCTAGCCACTTTTTGGCCGATAACTGCCGTGTTACTGTTGGCTGCGTCGGCTGCCCAAAAGTCGCCCTCTTCTACATTTTGCCGGAGCACCTGGCCGAGGTCGTTGCTGGTGGCCAGTACAAACACGGCCGAACTGGTTTGGCCGTCGGCATTGGGCGTACCGGGCACCACGCCCAGCGGCGCCACTTCTTGCACGCCCGGCGCGCGGGTAATGGTCTTTACGTCGTCGGTCGTCAGTGAAGTGGTATTGTTCATGCCAAACAAGACGTCGGTGTTGCCGGTCGAGACCATGTCGCTGCCGCTGACCTGGCCGGGCCGCACAATTAACAGATCTTTACCGTAGTGGTCGAGCGTGCCGGTCACCTGATGCTTCACGCCTTCGCCAATGCCCACCACGGTCACGACGGCCACGATGCCCACGATCACGCCGGTCATGGTCAGCACGCTGCGCCATTTGGCGCTCTTAATGCTGCTGAGCGCCATGCGGAAATTGCCGCGCATTATGGCGCTCATTTCTTGGCTCTCCGCTTGGCGGCCGGCTTGGCCTTGGTACGTTTGGGCGTTTTTTTGGCCGGCGTTTTGGGCCTGTCGGCTTTGTCGCCGCCGGGCACGGATTTCATTAAGGTGGATACGCCGGCCAGGTCATCTTCCTCGGTCTTGGTGGGAATCGTGAACATGACTTTGCGCGCGGTAGGGGCAATATCGCCGATGGCGGTCTGTTCGTCGTGCACAATTTCGCCGTCGTGCATGTAGACCACGCGAGTGGCGTAGCGGGTAAGTTCCGGGTTGTGCGTCACAAACAAAATCGTGTTGCCGGTTTTGTGGATTTCGCTCAGCAACTCCATGACCAGGCGCGAGGCATTGCTGTCGAGGTTGCCGGTGGGTTCATCGGCGATAATAATACTGGGGTTGTTGACCAGCGCGCGGGCAATCGCCACGCACTGGGCCTGGCCGCCGCTCAGATGGTGCGGGAAGTAAAATTCGCGGCCGTTTAAGCCCACGCGCTCCAGCATGTTCATGGCCTGCTTCATGCGGCGGCGCGAGCCGATGCCTTTGTAGGCCAGCGGCAGTCCCACATTCTCCAGCACGGTCAGGCGGGGCAATAGATTAAAAAACTGGAATACAAAACCGATGGTGTCGCGGCGAATCTTGGCCCGGCGCGACGGCCGCAGCCGCTCGACGGGCTTACCGCGCAGCGTGTACAAGCCGTGCGTTGGCCGATCTAACAGACCGATAAGGTTCATAAGCGTCGATTTACCGCAGCCGCTCGGACCCATCACGGCCACAAATTCGCCTTCATTTATAGACAGGTTGACTTCGTCCAGCGCGAGCGTTGTCGCGTCCCCGAAGCCGTATAGTTTGCTAACGTCCTGCAGTTCAATGATGGCCATTCACCTTAGTGTACATTTTGCGTATTCTGCGCCGCAAGGTGTTTTCGTGGTAATTTTTGCCGTTTTTGCGGTATAATGGCCTGGCCAGGCGGACCTTTTTGGCTCCGCAGGAAACCACGGAGAGGTCGCATAGTTGGTCTAGTGCGCTCGCTTGGAAGGCGAGTACAGGGGCGACTCTGTCGAGGGTTCGAATCCCTCCCTCTCCGCCATACTTATTGCAGTCAAGTTTTTGCTATGATGTCCTGCGAAAGCAGGGCGGTGGTGCCAAACGCCAGATACTTTTCTTTCTTTAAATTGCCGTCGCGGACAAATTCGCGCATGGCGTGACAGTTCATGCACACCGCTTCGCATTTTTTGAGTTCCGCCCGAAAAAGCTTGGGCGGGTACTCAACCATGCTGGAGGGATGCACCCGCTTGCCCGTGCTGGTGTGGTAACCGTCCCGGTTCACGTGGTCCAGCGTCATAATTGCCGGATGCCACCGCAAACCGCAATCCGCGCAGTGCTCTAGGTAACGGGCAAAAAGCAGCGGCTCATTGATGCGCTTAAACTCCTTGACCTTCCAAGGATACTTTTCAAAGAACTCCTTATGGCTCGGATATTCTTTTCCTTCTATGGTGACCATGGCCTCAGTATATGCTGTTTCGGGCGAACCACCATATAGGCGGCGAGCGAATTTTTTGTTTATAATCAGCGTATGCAATCTTCACACATCGTAACCTCCCGCTGGCCGTTCATCGACATTGACGCCTACGGTGCGATGGTGGGCTACAGCGACCTCTTAAACATTCAAGGTATCGCCGCTCGTGCCGCCACCTCCTCGAAATTAAACGAGAGCATCCCAGAAAGCTTGCGCGCCATGAACGCACCGGTCGACTTTGGTTACCAGCCGCAGCCGGGTGAAACGTTCGCCGTGGTCGACATTTCCAATCCGAAGGAATTTGACCCCATGGTTAACCCCAACCGGCTGACCGAGGTCATCGACCACCACAGCGGCTACGAAGCCTACTGGCGGCGCTACCTGCGCGAGTACGCCGACATCGAGGCCGTCGGCGCCTGCTGCACCATAATCTACGAGCGCTGGGCCAAGGCCAGCCTGCTCAACACCATGAATATGCGCACGGCGTCGCTCTTGGCCTGCGGCATTCTGGATAACACGCTAAACTTCCAGGCGCATATTACCAGCAACCGCGACCGCGAAGCCTACCGCGACCTGGCGGACATCGCCCGACTGGGCGCCGACTGGCCCATGAAGTACTTCAGCGACTGCCAGCACGGCATCGAAACGAATCTGGAAGAGGCCATCAAAAACGACACGAAAATCGTGGAATTCCGCGGCCAGCCCAGCGTCTACGCTGTGGGGCAGATCGTGATTTGGGATGCGCAGGCCATCATCAACGACCATCTCGACACCATCCAGCGGGTCGTGTCCGGCATTCAGCCAACGTGGTTCGCCAACGTCGTCAGCATCAAGGGCGATCGCAGCTACTTTGTGTGCACCGACCCAGCGATTCAACGCTGGTTGTCAAACCTGCTAGGCATTAAATTCAGCGGCAGCATCGCGCCAGCCGACCGTTTGTGGCTGCGCAAAGAAATTGTCATCGAAGCACTGAAACAACGGTTTTAACATGAGTACGGTGCTGGGGAGCGCCAAAGGAGAGAAGCAATGAAGCTGACAAAGTATGAGCACGCCTGCGTCGTTTTGGAAGAGCAGGGCAAAAAGCTGGTCATTGACCCCGGCGCATTTACCCAAGGACTGGGCGAACTAACCGATATCGCCGCCGTGGTAGTCACGCACCAGCACGCCGACCATTTTGAACCGCGCTGGCTGCAGCAGATTGTGGCCGCCAACCCGTCAGTCCAGCTGTTTGCCCCCAGCGATGTTGCCCAGCTCGCCAAAGAGCTGCCCATAACCGTAGTGACCGGCGGCGCAAAGGCCAACGCCGAACCCTTCACCCTGCGCTTTTACGGCGAGCGCCATGCCGAAATCCATGCCGACTACATGGACATGCCCGAAAATGTGGGCGTGCTGGTCAATGGCAACGTCTACTATCCGGGCGACTCGTTCGACAAGCCAGACCTGCCGGTGCACACGCTGCTGGCACCGGTCAGCGGGCCGTGGCTGAAAATTGGCGAGACCATTAGCTTTGTGGAAGACCTAAAACCCAAGTTGGTTGTGCCCACGCACAACGCGCTGCTGTCCGAAATCGCCATCACCATGACCGAGCAATGGCTGAGCGGTGTCTGCGAAAAGCACGGGGTAGGCTACTCACACCTGACGCCGGGCGCCTCGCTCGAACTGCCAGCCTAAACGCGGGCTACAAGTAGTCCCATAGATGCCTAAACAGCAGTCGCTGCATGGCGGCCGCGTCGGCGTCTTCCACGACCACGCCGTAAGGAGTTAAGTCTTTGGAGATGGCGATGACGGCCACCTTGTCGCCGTAAATAAGCATGTAGCTGGAGGCGTCGTCTGCCGTCGTAGCAGGCAGGGTTTTGCGCTCGGCAAGCTCGGCGCCTTCGCCAGGATCGCCTACTGAAATAACTTTGACCGGAACGCCGGCGGCAATGCGCCGCTCAGTAAAGTGCGGGAAACTGCGGTAGAGGTATTGGCGAATGCGGCTCGACGAGTAGCAGTAATATTCGGTTTCGCTGGCAGCGCATGTCTCGAGCAAATCCTTGAGAATGGCGACCACGCCGTTGTCGTCCTCATAGTAACGCACCACTGGCCGGCCTTGCGGACGCGGACGGGCGGCAACCAAGCCGGGCACAACGGCTTTGGCTAGTGCGCTGGCGTCCAACAGGTCGCGGCGCTTATCGCGGATGAGGTCGTAAATTTTTTCGGGCGACTCGGCGGTGTAGTACTCGCGCTGGCCGCGTTTATTGACGCTGACCAGGCCGGCGGCGACCAGGCGCTTCAGCGCTTCGTAGGTGGTGCCGCGGTTGATGCCGGTGCGGGCGGCTACCTTGCGGATAGACACGGTTTCTATCTGGAGCAGCGCCTCATACGTCGCGGCTTCATTGCGGCCCAGGCCAATACTGGCCAACAGTTCGAGCAAGGAATTGTCATGCTTCATGTCATATTTTTACACCTTGCCTGCGAAGTTTGTCAATTTTTTGTTGCCATTTATGCTAGTCAACAGAGATGTAAGGTGATACATTTGGGCACTATAACCTATAAATAGGGAAGTTATGCATGCCCGAACAACCTAGGCCGAGGCTCGGTGGCACCGACGGCTACCGCGCTACCGCCACTCTCCAGACCGGTGCCGGCCTTATGAATGAAGAAACGATGGCTGGCCTGACGTTCGCATTGGTTGAAATGCGGCGCGTGGAAGGCGAAACGCCCCTGGTCGTCATTGGCTACGACCCCCGTCCGTCAGGTCCGCGGCTCGAACGTGCGGCGGTCGCCGGCGCCGTAGCCGCTGGTGCCGAAGTTATACGCATGGGCCAAACTCCCACTCCCGCCACATTCAAGACAGCCTTAGAAATGGGCGCCAACGCCAGCGTGGAAATCAGCGCCAGCCACTGCAAACCAGAGGTTAATGGATGGAAGGGCGCGCTCGGCTCGCACAAGCCCTTCGGCCCGCAGGTGGATGAAATCAGCGACCGCTACTGGGCAAACACCGACAGCGGTTTGACCATCCCGCTTGACCTCGCCGACAAAGTGCCTGAGCGCCCGGAGTTTACCGAAGCCTACATCAACATGGTCGTTGCCGATATGGAGCGCGAGTTCGGCGAACGTCCGCTCGAGGGCAAGGTCTTTGTGGTAGATGCCGCCAACGGCGCCGCCATGAACGTCACGCCCAAAGTCATGGAAAGGCTAGGCGCCACGGTGCACACCTACGCCTGCGACGGCGACCGGCCGATCAACGAAGGATCGGGCGCCACCGACCTCGAGGGCGTCAAGGGCTTTATGCGACGCAACCCGCACATCGTACAAGATCGTAATTTTGTGGGTGCCTTGACGCACGACGGCGACGCCGACCGCTACATTGGCGTCGGCGCACGCATCCGCAGGGGCGGTGAAATGGAATTCAGCGACCTGGAAGGCAACCGCGTCATGGAACTTCGGGCCAAGGGCCAACCAGGCACCGTCGGTACCGAATACACCAACGACGCCTCGGTGAATCGCCTGCGCCGTGGCAATATCTTCCGCCGTGGCAAAGTACCATTCGAATTCTGCAGCAACGGTGACGTTAACGTAACCAATGCGCTCCGCGGCCACGCCAACGACCCAATTCCATGGACACGCGGCAGCGAATACACCGGCCACCACGTTGACCTGGAGTGGCTGTCCAGCGGCGACGGCGTGCGCACCGGCGTATGGACCGCCTGTTACGCCGCGCAAAAGGGCACTACCTTCGCGGAAATCTGCAAAAAACTGCCGCTGTGGCATCAGGCCGAATTCAAGATTGTTTTGGCCAAACACATTAGCGGCGTCATTTTGGACCACCCCCGCGTCGCCGAAGGCCGCCAGGCTGCCAGCGCCGAGCTCGAACAGGCCGGTGGCCGCCATGTAACACGAATCTCCGGAACAGAGGAGGGCGTCGTGCGCGTCTGGGCCAGCAGCAAAAAACGCAAGATTACCGACCGGGTCGCCGGCGAGTTAGTAAGCCTTATTACATTGTATGGCCAAGCTCCGCACAGAGGCCCGATAGACGCCAGGATTCGATCAATATGACCCACGTTTTAAACAACACATACCCCACAACCTACGCCGAGGTTCTCACACCGCTGACCGCCGAAGGCATGGACCCGCGCGGCGTGGCCGCACTCGGCTCACTCGGCAACAAGGGCATTGAGGTGGTCATGGGCCTGACCGTGGCCGACATGAAAGACGTGGGCCGGATTGCCCGCCAGCCGGGCGTCCGTTGGTTCTGCCCCAAAGACGAGCGCAAACGCGTCGGCGACGAAAAGTTGGGCAGAACCTGGATGGAGGACGGCCGCCTGGTGTTCCAGGGCAAAAAAGACAGCCATACCGTTGCTTACGGCTGGCTGCGTCCCGAGGAGTGTGAAGAACTGCCCGACGCCCTAGAAACGTTCGCCGTGCGCGTCGATGAAGCGCTGGCCGGGCAGGGCGTGGGCGTGGACTTTTCGCACGCTATTATTTTTGGCGGCATGGCCCGCGCCGGCTCGAAAAAAGTCGGGCACGAGACATGGGCCAGCAACATTGGCGCGTTCAAAACCTACTCAAAAGGTGGCGCCCAACCTATGGTCGCCAAAAACGGCTGGCGCGAACTGCCGCCGGAACATGCCGACAAGGCCGACCGCATCAACGAAAAAGGCGTGCCCGAACAGCGCGACACCCGCGTATGGTGGCAATGGCCGCAAAGCTTCCCCGAAAATTAGTTCACCCAAAGATACGTTTTACGAGATGTGACTGCCGACCTGCTCGCCCTGGACGGCGCGCAGGAAGTTGTCTGGGACCATCGGGTTAAAGACAATGACCGGCATGTTCTGCTCCATGGCCAAGCCGAGCGCGGCTTTGTCCATGACTTTAATGGCGTCGTTAGCCACAGCATCCTGGTAGCCGACAGTGGGCAACAGCGTGGCGTCAGGGAATTTAACCGGGTCTTTGTCGAAGACGCCGTCAACCTTGGTGGCCTTTAGGACCACGTCGCAGCTCAATTCCAGGGCCACACTGACCGCGGCGGTGTCGTGCGTGACATAAGGGCGGGCAATGCCGCCGCCAACCACGATGACGCGGCCGCGCTCCAGGTGCTTTTCGGCCAGACGGAAACTGTACGATTCGGCGACCTGCTCGGCGTAAATATTGCTCATGCAGCGGGTGACTAGGCCTTCGCTTTCAAAAATGTCGGTGACGCCCATGGCGTTAATAAGGCCAGAGAGCATACCCATTTGGTCGGCCGTAACGCGCTTGATGCCGTGGCCGGCAACTTCGGCGCCGCGCACCATATTGCCGCCGCCAACGATCAAAATCAGCTGGCAACCGGCGTCGACAACCTTTTTACACTCTTTGGCCAGATAGTGCGCAACATCGGGATCAATACCAAACGCGTGCTTTCCAGAAAGCTGTTCGCCGGATATTTTCAGTACGACGCGTTTATACATCGCCTTTAGCCTACCAGACGTTCTCCAAAAAACCAAGCGAGCCGTTGCCGTTCATGCTAGGATACAGCTATGGTTAAGATCTACTCGTGGAACGTGAACGGCATCCGCGCCGTGGCACGCAAAGGGCAGTTCAAGCCCTTCGTCGATGCCGAAAAGCCCGACATTATCTGCTTGCAAGAAACCAAGGCCGAACGCGGACAAGCCGAGATCGACCTGGCCGGCTACGACGAATACTGGAACTCCGCCGACAAAAAGGGCTACAGCGGCACGGCCATCTTCAGCAAGATCAAACCGCTGACCATTATTAACGGCTTTCCGGAACACATTATCGACAAGTTTAAGGTGACCGGCGACACGTACGGCGATCCGAACAAAGAGGGCCGGGTGATCGCCGCCGAGTTCGAAAAATTCTACGTGGTAACAGTGTACACGCCCAACGCGAAAGACGACCTGAGCCGCATTCCGCTGCGCGAAAAGCACTGGGACCCAGCCTTTTTGGCCTACTGCCAAGAACTAGAGAAAACCAAGCCGGTGATCTTTTGCGGCGATCTCAACGTCGCGCACACCGAAGACGACCTGGCCAACCCCAAGCCCAACCGCGGCAAAAAAGGCTTTACCGACGAAGAGCGCCAGGGCTTTCAGAATTTTCTGGACCACGGCTTCGTCGATACCTT
>DASVOI010000045.1:0-6330 GCA_036383395.1 Saccharimonadales bacterium (SeqCode) | reverse complement strand
ACTTGCAACTGGTAGGAGCGGTAGCCGCTGGCCAGCATGAAGTGCAAGCCTTGCTTGCCAGCGTCATCATTCAGATTTTTGAGCGCGGCGGCGGTCGCAGCCCGGACCTTCATTTCGTCGTTGCTGGCGGCTTCGCGCAAGGGGATGCCCGGGTTAACCAGGTCGCCCGGAGCGTAATCTTTCGGGTTGAGCTGCCGGTGCTTGTTTACGACCACCCAAATGCTGGAAGGGTCGGTGTTGGAATACGCGCTTTTGTTAAAGGTGTCGCCCGCGGCCTGCGTTTGCTTGCTGGCGGCCGGCGCGTGGTAGACGCCGCGGTGATGTTGCTCAAAGAACGCAAACAACAGCACGCCAATGACAAGAGCGATGAGCGTCGCCCACAGCTCTTTGCGGGTCATGCGGCGAAAGAGCACCGAGCTAGGGCTCGGCGGCTCTTGACGGTCAAGGATGCGATAGCGCGGGCGTTGCGATTGATACATAACGGTTTATTGCCTCTTCCTTTTCGATTCTAGCAGATCAAGTGTCAGGGCGGCGGTCCAGCTGAAGTTTTGGGCGCCGTGGGGCGTGCCGTCTAGCGGGTTAAAGTATTCGGCAAAGCCGTGCTCGGCGGCCAGTTCCAGCATGATCTCGTGCAGGGCCGCGGCGTGGTCGTGGTAGCCGTAGCGCCGCAACCCGTCCATGATCAGCCAGTTAATGTTAAACCAGGCGGGGCCTTGCCAGTAGCCGGTCGGTTTGAACCACGGCGAGTCGAGCGGTACGCTGGGCACCGGGTAGGCTGGGCCAAACATGTGTTCGTTCTCGAGACTTTTGACCAGCAAACGAGCGCGCTCTTTGGTAATCACGCCAGCATACAGCGGCAGCAGGCCGGCCACACTCTGCTCTTTGAGCAGGCGATGGGTGATGAAGTCGCGCGGGTAATAGCTCTCGGTGTAGGGGTCCCACAGTTCGTCGAATGTTTTGACGCTGCGCTTCATGCGCTTCACCAAATCGTCGGGCACGTCGGCCCTGATCGAGGCGGCGATTTCCAGCAAATGCTGGTTGGCGCGGATAAAAATGCAGTTAAACGCCAGGTCTTCGATGGCGAACAGCGAGTGATCCAAGATGTGGTCGATGTTGTACGCCTTGCGCTTCAGGCGGCGCTGGGCGTCAAACATAGTCAGGGCGTCAACGGTAGAATAGCGTTTGCCGCGCGGCTCGACGTGCGAGTCGCGGCGCAGCATGCCGACGACGATATCGAGCCGGCTGCTGTGGATGGCCCGGATCCACCACGGCAGCAAGTGGTCGTGCATTTCGCTCATCCAGGGCGGCGTGTTGTCGAGGCCGGTTTCCCAGGGGTGGATTTGCAGCGTCAGGCCTTCGCCGTGCGGGTCGCGCTCGCTGAACAGCCATTCGTGGTAGGCCAGCAGATTGGGCCACACCTGGCGGAACCAGCTGCGGCGTTCTACCGCCGGCATCTTTTCGCCGATACGCACGATGGCTTCGGCCAGCATCGGCGGTTGGGTGAGGCCGCTGGTGGCCACATCGTCGGGCGCGAACGGGCTCAGGCTGCTGCGCCAAAAGTTTTGATCCCGGCGGTATTCGTGGCCCTCGCTAAAAATAATGTGCGGCACCATGCCGTTGCTCCACTGGCCGCGCAACAGGCTCAGGATTTCCATTTTGGCGCGCTCTACGTCGTAGTGCCGCTGTCCGATGGCGATAAAGCAGCTGTCCCAGAGCCACTGGTGCGGGTACAGTCCTTCGGCCGGGATGGTGAACAAGCCGCGGTCATTGTGCTCTAAAACCGCTTGGGCACTGGCCCGGAGATCGTCGGAATCGCTCATGGTTATTAGTATACCGCACGGCAGTCCGCACAATATAGAGGTTGACCTCTGTTGCAACATTGTCTACAATCTGTTGTTAAAGAGAGAAGTCGGGCATGATGGCAATAAAAGACGGTGGGGAACAAACCCACGTCCCTGTTATGCTGCCGCAGCAGGGTGTTGTTGAGGAAGTGCTTGGCGTGCCCCTGCTTCCGAGCGACGTACCGTACGAAGTGACACCCGGCCGCCCCGCTGACATCCGCACTACGGTGCACGGCATGATTATGCGGGGTGTGCACCGCGCGCTACCCGACCGCCAGGATTGGTGTCCGGACGATAACGGGCGTTACTTGAGCGAGTCGGAGGCTGCCGACGTTGGATTGCAAGTCGGCGAGGTCTTGGTGCATGCCCGCCGCCAGGTGATTATCGCCAACAATATCGCCGAATCAGTGGACCACCCCATGGCTGCTCCACCCGGCGCCGATGCCCCCGACACGCCGCGAGCCATGTTGCAAAGCGGCATTGGCGCGCGGCTGTACGACTTTGCGCAGCGTCCCAACCCGGTGCGCTTGCCTGGCCGGTCTGCATTGGGGCCGCTTGCCCCGTTGCAGAGCGGCCTGCTGGTTGTGTCGGCGACGGCGACCGGCAAGACAGTACCAGTGGCCGAGATGGCCCAGCGCGCCAAAGTCGGACAGCCGTTTAGCGAGAACGATCCGGCCATGAACCGCATGCTGGTAACCGTCCCGAGCGTTGACTTGCTGCGAGAGTATATGCGGCCGGACGGCGCGCTCAGGCTATGGTTGCCAGATGTAGAGTTTACCGAGTACTACCACGGCGCCAAGAACGTCGGCGGCGCCGTGCAACTTGTGGTCGATGAATCGCTGCCCACCGCCATTCGGTCCGGTGCTATTAATTTGGCTGACTACCCGATCCGCATATATGACGAAGGCCACCACGCCCGCGCGCCGCGCATCATGAACATCCTTGGCGAGCTGTCGGCTGGCCGCCTGCTATTGTGCACGGCCACGGCAGGCAGTATGAAGCGCTATTTTACCAACTACACGGCCAGTACGCCGCGCAGCGCGGCAGAAAGCGGCATTACCCGGCCGGTGGAGTTGGTGACGCTGCAATACCGCCCAGAGGCAGGAGCTGAACGCGACATAGCCGCCGAAAAGCTGGCAGCCCGTGTCGCCAGGAGCATGATTGCTGAAGGCCTGCGCGTGGGCATCTATTGCCGTCCGCTGCGCGGCCAGCCCGGCGCGCAGCAAGCCAAGGATGTTGTTGAGCTAATCAACGCACAGCCTATTACGCTGCCGGATGGCCTAGCGGTAGACGAGGCTGACTACGCTCGCGTGGTCGCCACGGTGGTGGGTGATAAAGAGAATGAGCGCACGGAGGCGGATTATCGGGATGGACGGGTCCGTGCCTTTGCGGCTATCGGCATGTGGGGCGAAGGTGTGAATTTGCCCATGGACGTACAGATTGTGATTGGCCCGCGGCGCGACCAGGACCGCTGGGACCAGATTGCCGGCCGGTTGCCGCGTCCGCTCATTGGCCAACCGGAACTGATACACCGCCCTGGTCTGCACATAGAAATTCAGCCTGCCGAAGTCCCCGACGGCGCGCCGCTTGCCAGCTTTTGGCGGACCTATGGCCTGGAAGACACGGATGTGTTTGAACAGGGCATGTACATTGGCCCGACTGACGATGATTTTGATATCGAAAGCATCATAGGCTACGATGACTTATTGACGGAAACCCCGACGGGCGTTGACCTTGCCGGCGAGCCCGAGCCAACAGGAGCCGGTGGACAGTCGCCGGCTAGTGCCTTGCGCATACGGCCCGGCCGCAGGCGGCCGCCGGGCATCACATCTGCGCTTGCTATTTTGGAAAGAGAAGGACTGGAGGAGTTCGTAGCGTCGCCCATGGCAGTGCGCAGCCTCACTATTGCGCCTGCTGAATGGAAGCGCTACGAGAAGCCGGCGCCGGGCTCGAAACCGCTTGCTGAACTGGCCGGGAAGTATAACGTGCCCGAACCGTGGCTGCGCCGCCAGCTCGATATTTTGAGTACACGGCGCGACGATATCGCCTATGTCGGTGTGCGCACCATCATAGAAGTGGACGAGAGCCGCTCCTGGGATTACGTGCGGTGGTACAATCCAGCAACCGAGGCCTACCTGGATGCCAATCCGCCTGCCGAACTGGCCGACAAAGAGCAGCTTACCGCTAACGCTATCGCTGAACTAACAGGCGTGTCGTTTACACATGTCAAAACAATCATTGCCAGGCTGGAAGCGGCCGACGGCGCGGCGCTGCCTTCTGAATCGCGCCTGGACGTTAACGCTCACCGCGAGCTTACCCATTACGGCATGCCTGAAATACGTCGCATTATGGCCGAGGTGGAAAAAATTCCGGTTGCCCAGCCCGATGAGGTGGCGCTCGCCGACTTGGCCAAAGAGACCAGCTTGACTCATGCCTATGGCTTTGCCGGTGCCAAACGCAACAAGGTGGCGACATTTGAACGCCGCCGCCCGCCGGAAAGCGGCCTCCGCAGTTATGGCCAGCATATCAGTGCTGCTGATGCCGAACGCCTTCGTGAAGCGTTCTTTAACCCGCGGCGACCTACCGAGCATGATATAAGTCTTGCGGAAGTAGCCCGCCGCGCAGGAGTGACTTTGTCGGCGGTGGTGCGGCGCATCGAGAACTCGCCCGAGGAAGTCCGTCCCTACGTCTATAACTGCCAAGAGCAGGGCAAGAAGGCCGTGGCACACATGGAACACGAGGAAGGCTTGGCGCTGGCGGAGCAAATGCGACCGCATAAGCTGACCGCCGACCGTGTAACACTGGGCATGATGGGCAGCTATTTCGACGTGACGCACAAAACGATCCTGAAGCGCGTAAAAGAATTGGCGCAGCAGCGGGTGCTTACCGCCGAGGAAGCCAGAATGGGGCTCATTAACCTGGGCGGATCTGGGACCGGGACTGCCATATGGTCATGGAAGGTGATGCGGGCATTGGAACATGAGGGTAAGCTGCCAGTTCGAGCGGGCATTGAGCGGGTTGAATACGATCTGGTGGCGCGCGGGCCGCACGACCTGTCCTGGCAGTATAGCCGTCACGTGCAGGAGCGGTTCGTAAAAGCAGAAAAACTTGCCCGCTTGCCGACACGCACACAACTGCGCCGCGCCGAAGACCAAAAGCAAGGCGCCCAGCCTATGGGACTTGCAGACTATGCCGCGAGCAGGGGAGTCCGGGAGGATGATATCCTCTCCGCCGTAGCCGACCGCACCGTGGATGTTGAGTTGTATTACTGGGATACTGATGATCCGGGGCGCCCGCTGTTTGCTATCGCCAACACGGACGTTAAGGCCTTTGATGTTCATTTTGGCAAACGGCCAGCTGTCGCACCTGATGATACGAAGGCGACCGTAGCCGCCTTGGCCTTGTCCGGGACCGTCGACCGCAGCACGGCTGCTACTCCCCAGTCGGGAGGACTTGCCGAGCAAGCGCCTCTTGCCGTCCGGCAGCCAGCTGCTGCTGCGCCGCCTCGGCCAACATGGCGGCGTGCCGCCGATGTTATGACCGCACTGGAATGCTCGCCGGCAATGCTGAGCTATCTTGTAGCGTCAGACCCCCGGCGCCGCCAGGATACACTGCGAGGCGACGAAGGCGTAGAGATAAAAACGACCATGGAAGACAGAATGGCGGTACGCATTCGCCGTCTGCGTGATATGCCGGAAGGTTGGATGGCGCACCGCAACCTTGCGCATAACCTGGGAGTCAATCCGGGCGATCTGCCGGCTCGGTTGAGGGAACTGGGCGTTGGCGCAAATCAAGAGCATGCAGGGCCGGTACGTGTCCATACCCCTGAAGGCGACACGTTTGACCTCGCTTATTCACCCAGCATATGGCAGCATGCGCTGCGCAGCACGGGTAGGATGGCGGGCTAGTGTTCAGTATGTTCTCCTTGACGCACATCTTCGTATCCGCCTACAATTTAACCGAACAAGTACCAAACGGAGTCCATGAGCGAGCAGCCTAACCAAGCAGCCGAAAATGCATTGACGCCGGTTCTGTCAGGGGCGAAGTATCTTGCTATTGCGCAGGCGGAGTTGGGCATACCTGAGCTATTGCCGGATGCGGTTGGGGATCGGCTGCCAACCGTGGAGCCGCCTGACAATATCACGTGGAACGGCAGCCCTATTTGGCGGACCGCATACTATGCGGGCTTGCGCCAGTATGTGCTGCGCCGCCGCGAACAGCCCGCCGACGACCAGCAAGTGGCCGAACAGGAAAGGCGTATGAGCGCTCTGGGGCGCCGCGTTTCCCTGGCCAACGCCATTGTGATGGCTGATGCTGATACGCTGCCTAGTACCGCCTGGGCCGACCAGCAGGGTCCGCGCTTTTCGTTTCAGCAGCGCTACCGGGGAGTGCTGCGCTGGGCGGCCGTATCGCCGCCCAGCTCCGGTGAGGCACTGCCCGCAGGCGAGAATCAGCTGCTACCAGACACCATCGTTATTCCAGCGCCAAC
>DASVOI010000044.1:0-67697 GCA_036383395.1 Saccharimonadales bacterium (SeqCode) | reverse complement strand
GAATGGGGATGGCGTTGGCCGGCACGTCTAACTGGTCGTCAAGGTCGCGCAGCACTTCCCAGGGCCGGCATTTTTTGGGCTGGCTGCTGCCCGTCAGCTGCAGGCGCACGGCCTGGCCAGACAAGCGGCGCAACATGTGGGTAACGCGTTGGCTTCTGAGCAATTCGGGATATCGGGCGGCCATGGCCACCTCGGGCAGTAGGTCGGGAGTTAGATACTGACGCCGCCGCTTGAGTATCTCGGCGACGACGTGCGGCGGAAATACGGTGCGGCCGCGGCGTCTGGCGGAGTCTGGCCCAGGGAGCAGCCATCGCGCTCGTGCCCGGTCGGCGTCATTGGCGGCATTTTGTGCGGCCGAGCGGTTTACCTGCAGGGCGGCGGCCAGCTCCTCGTAGCCCATTTCTCCTTCCTGCAGCGTGGTCAGATAGCGCAGGCGCGCTTCAAGCTGCGGCAGATGAGTCTGGGCGATACAGCGGACGGGCCGCTTGTGGAGGTGCCGCCGGAGAAACGTAACGGCTCCCAGATCGGCGGCCGCGGACTCCACGAGCCCCCAGCCATAGGCATTGTACAGGCTGCTGAGGCGTATGTCGGTGTCGGGGTTGACGAAGGGCATGCGATCGATGATTTCACGCATCCGGTCGACGGCTTCGGGGGTGTAATATTCTTGTTCACGCAGGTAGCTGTCCAAGCGCACGGCGGGGAAAATGTTGTGCTCCAGCACAATGCTCTCGAGGGTCTCGGCGGCCATATTGAGCATACCGGCAACTACATGCAGGGCGTGTTCGTCCGGGCTGTGCCTCTCCACCGGCGGGAACGCCTGCAAATATGTTTGAGCATCCGGCGGATACGGCAGTGAGTCGAGCTGCTGGCGGCGTGTTGCGGTTGCCGACGAACGCAGCTCGTAGCCGGCGCGGTGCAGATGGGTTGCGACTATGGCGGGCTCAACAGCATGGCCGTTTAGGATCTCGGCGCCGCGAACGGCGGGGCCAGGCAGCGCCGCACCAGAGTCAAACCGTCCTTCGTTCTGGAGCCGCATCAGCTGCCGTCCGGCCCGGCGCACCAGCAGCGGGTGTCTGTCCAGAACATGCTGGCGCCGCTCCTCGGTAAATTGCCACTCCGCCCGCCACCCGGCCAGCCACTCCGCCCGCCGCGGCGGCTCCTGGCCCTCGGGCAACGATTGCATATGCATTTGCCAGGCCTGCTGACCCTCGCGCAGCCGCTCGGTGGCAATCAAGCGCAGCGCGGCAACGTGCACCAGTTGCCGTTCGCCGATAACATCGGCGCCCAGCGCGGACGGGTCAATAAGCGCCTGCTGTTGCCGCTCGTGATCTAGAAAATAGGGTATCTGAACGACGGCCTGAGACAGTTGTACAGAGGTAGCAGGGGTAGTCTCGCTCACGACGGTAGTATACCCTGTTTCGTCAACAAGGGGCCAATGCTTATGGTATACTGAAGAAAAGCAATGAAACACGGTCTTTTGTATCGATTTTTGGTGCGTTGGCTGGTTTGCAGCCTGGGGTTATGGGTAGCGGCCGGGCTGCTAAGTTCGCACATCACGTTCCAAACTACCGGCAGCCGCATGGGCGCGGTGCTTATTTCTGGGTTAATTTTGGCGGTTATCAACGCTATTATCCGTCCGGTGGTTATTATTTTGAGCCTGCCGGCTATTTTCTTTACCTTAGGGCTGTTCATGGTGGTGATTAACGGCTTTAGCATTTGGCTGGTGGCGCAGCTGTATTCGCCGCTGCATGTTACTAATTTCTGGGGGGCGGTACTTGCCGGGGTTGTCATCGGGCTGGTAAACTATTTGGTAACAGCAGTTTTGGAGATGCACGACAAATGAGTTCACTAAGTGTTTACAACTACGTTACCGTCATTTCGATGATCCTTATGACCATCCTCATATTGGTGCAGACGCGCGGCGCAAGTTTGGGCGCTGGTTTGGGCGGTGCTGGCGAGATAAACACCGAACGCCGCGGCACCGACAAAACCATCTACCAGCTCACCATTATTATGGCGATTGTCTTTGCCGCTTCTTTGATCTTAGGCGTCGTTATTCCGAACAAGTAGGCGCCGGATATGGGCAAGCTCGACCGCAGACGCGCGCTCAAACTTCGTTTTCGCCGTACACTGCATTTGCAGCGCCGGCAAGTAGAGGAGTTTGGCGCGGTTGCCGAGCAACGTCTTGAGGACGATTTTTTTAAGCGCCTGGAGCGCCTGGGCGTCGTATGGCGGTTCGTCACCGCCTGGGTGCTTTTGGTGGTGTTGTTGATTGGCGCGGTGGTAGGGCAGACGCGGGCCTTAAGCGGCTACTTCCAGACGCTGCAACCGGCGCCGGGCGGCACCTACACCGAGGGTGTGCTCGGCACGTTTACCAACGCCAATCCGCTGTACGCCACTAACTTGCCGGACACCACGGTGTCGCACCTGGTGTTTTCGGGCCTGCTAACCTACGACCAGCACAACCAACTCACCGGCGACCTGGCCGACAGCTGGGGTGTCGACGGCCGCGGCACCACCTATACCGTGCATCTGCGTCCCGGCCTGACGTGGCACGACGGGCAGCCGCTGACGTCGGCTGACGTGCTGTTTACCTACCAGGTTATCCAAAACCCGGACGCACACTCGCCGCTGAACGCCAGTTTCCAGGGTATTACGGTGGCCGCGCCTGATCCGCTCACCGTGACATTTACGCTGCCAAACGTGCTGGCGTCGTTTCCGTACTCTTTGACGAACGGCATTATTCCAAAGCACTTATTGGGCGCTACGGCTATGGCCGACATGCGCTCCGTGGCCTTTAATACCACGCAGCCAGTGGGTTCCGGGCCGTTCCAGTGGCAGGCCATTGAGTTGACCGGCGCCACCGCCGACAAGCGCGAGGAGCATATCGCGCTCAAGGCCTTCCCCAAGTACCATTTTGGCAAACCAAAGCTCAGCAGTTTTGTGGTGCGCACCTTCCGCGCATCCGACCAGCTAGTAAAAAGTTTTAAGCACCAGGAAGTAACTGCCGCGGCCGGCCTAACGCAACTGCCGCCGGGCCTCAAGAACGCCGGCGGGGTTTCGGTATACAACATGCCGCTGACAGCGTCGGTTATGGCGTTTTTTGATACGTCATCGCCGGGCCTGACCTCTGACCCGGTGGTGCGCCGAGCCTTAACGGCGGCCGTCGACCCAGCGTCGGTTATCGCTGGCCTCGATTATCCTACGCAAACCGTGCGTGAGCTGCTGCTGCACGGTCAGCTCGGCTACAATCCGGCGTATTCGCAAGCCGCTTACAATCCGGCAGCCGCCAATCAGCTGCTCGACCAAGGCGGCTGGGTGCGGGGCAAAGACGGCATCCGCGTTAAGAACGGCACGCGGCTGAGCGTGAATATGTACTTTCATGACAGCAGCGAGTACACCGCCGTGGCTAAGCAGCTGGCCGACTTTTGGCGGGCAATTGGCGCCGACACAAAGCTGACAGCTCAGAACGACACCGACTTCCAGGGTACGATCTCGCAGGCGCCGTCCTCGGTGCTGCATGCCTACGATGTGCTGCTGTACGGCGTCGCCATCGGCGTTGACCCGGACGTATATGTGTACTGGGACAGCTCGCAGATCGACTTGCGTTCACCGGTGCGACTCAACTTTTCGGCCTACAATTCGCCGAAGGCCGACGCCTCGCTGGAGGCCGGACGCACACGTCTGGACCCGGCGCTGCGCAGCGTGAAATACCAACCGTTCTTGCAAGCCTGGCAAGCCGATGCTCCGGCCATCGGCTTGTACCAGCCGCGCTTTTTATATCTAACGCACGGCACGGTGTACGGTTTGAATGAGGCGCCGATCAATACCGACGCCCAGCGCTTTAGCAACGTCTACAACTGGGAAACCCGCGAAGTCCGAAAATAGGCCCGGGGTCTACCCCTAGCTGATCCCTTATGCTATAATTGCTCAAGTTCCCGCGCGAGTGGCGGAATTGGTAGACGCGCTAGTTTCAGGTACTAGTGAGCTTAACACTCGTGGAGGTTCAAGTCCTCTCTCGCGCACCATTTTGAATAACAATAGCAAGGCTCTCGAATTTCGGGAGCTTTGTTATTTGTAGCCAGTTGTTGCGCGCAGAAAGGTGCTAAAATAAAAAGCATAACCTAAGTAGAGTAGACGCCTACAATGCCACGCTTACCTATCCCTGGCCAAGATGACGGCACCTGGGGAGCACTCCTCAACGATTTTTTGCTGGTCGAGCACAACGCCGACGGGACGCTCAAAAGTTCCGGCGGCCTAACGTCCAAGGTCGACAAAAGTACGCTGACGGCCAAGGGCGATCTGTACGTTGCGAGTGCATCGGCGACCATCACCCGTGAACCGGTGGGTGCCGACGGGACCGCCTTAATTGCCGACGCATCGCAAAGTACCGGTCTGCGTTGGGCCCAGCAGGACCCCGGACTGTATCCGGCCAGCGGCTATGGTATGGTGGCAATCACTGGGGACCCGCTATGGGTGCAGCACGCGTCGTTCTCTAGCGGTGCGCTTTTTATCATCAGAATGTGGATCCCTTACGGTGCGCCGGTGCGTTTTGCTGGTGTGGGTATCGATACGCCGCCAACTGGCGCTCCGTCGAACGATAATGGCGTAGTGATATACTCCGACGACGGACAAACGCAGCTGGGCACCATTCTCGATCCGAACTTTTGGAACGTTGCGGGGGCTGGATGGCAATGGGGCACGCTGTCAACTCCTGTGGCGGGCGGTCAATTTGTGCGCGTCGCGATCCTGATCAACGGCTGGAGCGGGGCAAGCCTTTTCTACCTCAATGTCGATAGAGGCGGCTCGGCCGACAAGGTTATTAACGGCGGACGCGATTCGGCGCAGCGGCGCGCCATCTTCAATAACGGCGTTAACACGTTCCCGGCCACGTTCACGCCGACCTCGTACGGTATAGCAAACGAATACCTGCCGCTTATCGGCCTCGCGTCGGTTTAGCGGGCGCACCAGCCGAGCCGTGTTTTGTGGTGTAAAATGCAAGCATGCTAGACAAGAAGCTGCAACTCAAAGAAGGACAAACTATTACGCTCGTTGCCAGGCCAGCGTCATTTACTGCTCCATTATCGGAGGCGCCGGCAAGCAGCGACGCTCTCCTGGTGTTCGCTGCCAAAGAGGCTGATTTGCTGGGCCAGCTGAGCACCCTGCAAGCCGCCGCCAAAAGCGGCAAGCTCACCTGGGTTGCCTATCCCAAAGCCAAGCAACTGCAAACCGACCTAAACCGCGACATTATCCGCGACATCGCCAATCAAAACGGGCTGGATCCGGTGCGCCAGATAGCACTCGACGACACGTGGTCGGCCTTGCGGCTAAAATCGCTGCAGTGACGCCTACGGGCAAAACATAAGCATTGACCTGGCCGCGACAAGCACTACACTAGTAGGTAATGAAACGCTTAAATGCTCTGTTTGTGCTGGACTTAGTAATAACAGCGCTGCTGGCATCGTCAGCCTTCTTTTTCTTTCCGGAGGCAAAAGCGGATGGCGTTGTACAGGCCCTTGCCATTGGCTTCGCGTCGAGCTTGACGCAGCTTGCGGCGATTGCCTATTTCTTGTCGGCGGTCGGTTCGTTTAAGCCGAAGCTGAAGATGGCGTACGTCATTCTTGCAATTGGACTGTTCTTGTTTAGTTTTGTTCAGCTCGTCCCCTCGCTCACGGCGTTTACCGATATCGTGTCGCGCAGCGTCGTGGTGACCGACTTCTTTTTTATAGTGCCCTACGCCTGCGGCTCCCTGCTGATGTACCTTGGCATGCGGACGTTTGCCCGTTTGCTGGACGTCCGTTTCTTTTGGAACTCGATTATATATAGCACGCTGTTTGGACTCGCGGTGGCCGCGGTTGTGGTGCTGGCGCCTCACCCGGCGCTGCCGGATTTAGGGCTGCCATTTGCGCTGGTGTTCGGCGCCTTGGCGTGGTCGGCTGCCTTTAGTGTGGTGGCATTTTTGGTGACGCTGCGCATAGAAAGGGTTATCAGCCCGTCCTACAAGAGTGCGATGCGCTGGATGGTGCTGGCCTTCGCCGCGCTCGCTTTTAGCTCTTTCCACGAAATTATTGTTAAGGTGTACTTCCTTGACTCTGGCTACGTAGCTACCAGCCTTTCGGTGTGGCCGTTCTTACTGGTTGGCGTTTTAATGTTGCGCGCGGGTATGGGCTTTAAGTGGGCAAACCGACAAGAGATAAACTGGCCCGCTAATGCATCATATGTTGACGTTGTAGTGAATGCGGCGGGGCTGGTCTCGAAGCCGGAGGCGGTGGACATTACGCTCGATAAGGTTCGGGCCATCACCGCGGCGCACGGTTCGGCAGATGCCGATCTGTCGCCGCAAGAAAAGGCGACTCTGGTTGACGCGTACTTAACCATCGAGCACTACCTGACCGCCGAGGACCCGCTCCACACATTTACCCAAGAAGGCCTGCGCACTCGGCTGCCCGCCCAGTTTGTTGAAGCTTTGAGCAAGAAGGGATAAACTCGGACGGGTCCTAAGCGTCCTTGATTTGGTTGAAGGCAACCGCTGATTTAACCAGCATAATGCCGCTCACCAAGAACAGCCCCGAGATCGTGCCGTAGCCGAGCACCCAGTTATCGGTGGGCAGCGCAACTTGCACAATGTTGTATATGATGCCCGTTATCGCCACGGTAGCAAGTGCCAAAAAGAGCCAGGCCAGCGCCGGTGCGTACGCCGCCGAGGCAACCTTTTTAATAGACAGCACCATCATGCAGGCGAAGATCATGACTACATCCAGCACAACGGATGGCGGCAGTACCTGGCGCAGCACGGACTCAGACAGTACCGACGGCGGCAGCGGGCCGAAAGCAGCCAGCAACCCAACCGCCGCGCAGATCCCGAGCAGCGCAATAACCGATGTCGCGAACGTCCGCACGTGCAGCAGCCGCGCGAACAGTAGCATGGCAACATAAAACAGCACCACCGGCACGGCAAAGCCAATGGCTACGCCGCCGTGGGCGATAAATGGATTCGACCACAGCCCTAGATAGGTGTACATAACCTGCTGCGATTGCGCCAGGGCGAGCAGCACCATAGCGCAGCACAGCACGATATACGAACGGCGCAGTCCGGTCTTGAACCCCGGCAGCCCGCGCAGGAACAGCCAAGCACCGCCAAACAGTACCAAGTCGGCGGCCAAGCTAAATACCATGTCGAAATTATTACTCCACGGCAGCTCCGGACTGGAAATGGCCGGCAAGAAAAAGCTGGCCGCGCCTAAAATGAGGGCGCCGCCGATAATCTGCAGCCCCAGGGTCTTGCTATGGTGTGCTCGATCGGCGCGATCTGTTGCCACCGGCTTCAATTCCACGCTTGTATTGGCGGAGGCTTCGGCCTGCTGCCAGTATGCCTCCACGCTGCCGCCCAGTTGGAATTTCTGCAGAATTTTGCCGTCCAGCCCGGCCTTGTCGTATGACCGCAGCGGCTCATCTTTCACCAGGTAGGCTTCCAGTTGATTGTAAGCGCGGGCGAGTTGTTGGAGGTCGGCGGGGGCCGGGGTTTCGTTGGGGCGCAGCCGGGAAGTGACGTTTCGCACCGTGTCGAGAATAGGATCGATCGCCCGCGGGTCAGAAGCCATAGAAGCAAGATAGATCACGATATCAATCGGGGATTGCCGTTTGTCGGTCGCGTCCATGGGGGCGGCGCCAAAAAATGATGAATTGCTCATAATTCTACCCCAGTATACTGCTTATGCTTGGAGTAAAAAAGCTGCATAAAATCCCGGCGTAGGCTATACTTGCAGTCGTAAGCATTATGGCAAAGCAAACGTCTGGTTTTTCGGTTGGCCGCAGTATTTTCGCTTGGAGTGCACTGCTCTTTGGGTTTACGGGCGTTGGTGTTTTGTGGTTGTGGGCGGCGCACGTCAATCCAGACAACGGATTTTCGCCAGCGATTATTGTGATTGCCTACGCATCGTCGTTAGCGGCTATTTTGACGGCTTGGCTGGTGCGGGGCGCCGGCGGTCTGGGGCCGCTCCTAAGGCAAGTACTTGTGTGGCGCGTCAGTCTCGGCTGGTATGCGCTGGCGTTGCTCATGCCGCTGGCGTTGGTGTTTGCCGCAGTCTTTTTGTATGTGCTGGGCGGCGGCAAGGTGTCGGGGGCCTGGCTGGCTGTTCCGGCGTCGGGCGATATCGGCGGCATGATCGGTCCGCTCATTGCCGGCGCGCTGGGTGAGGAAATCGGTTGGCGCGGCTTTGCGCAGCGGCTTTTGCAGCAGCGCTTTACGGTGTTGACGGCCAGCCTGCTGGTGGGTTTGTTTTGGGCGACGTGGCACCTCTGGCCTATCATCGCCCCCGGCGGCCACGTGCACGCTACCAGTCTAGAAGTGTTTGAAACATACGCGCGGCTTATTGCCACGGCGGTGCTGTACGGCTGGATTTTTGCTCGCACCAAGAGCGTGTTGCTGCCTATGCTGGCGCATGCCGGGCACAATATCGCCGTTGACCTGGTGCCCTCGGCGCTGCTCAATGGCACAGCAGTGCCGCTACTTATTACGATTTTGTATGGCGCTGTCGCCATCGCGGTTATCGTTGCGCGGCCAGGCCACTTTTTGGGCTCACCTGCAGCGCGAAACTGAACGAGTCGCGCCGCTGCCGGCAAAGGATTATACTAATGCTTGAGGGGGTATTATGGCCAATCATTCAGCCGCGACAAAAGACGATTATACAAGGCTGCGCCATGGGGCGCGGCAAGCAATTATCGCATTAACCCTGCTGTTTTTGCTGGGTATGGCGGTAAATTTGATCGGCCTTCCTTCGGAGACTAGCGGTGGCGCGAAGACCGCTACGACTATTCTGCTGGGCCTGCACGTGTTTATCGCTATCGGGCTGTTGGCTGGTGCGGTGGCTACCGCAGCGGCGGCTCGCAAGGTTGGCGGTTCGCTGCGCAAACTTGCCTGGATCGCCGCGGCTGCGGTGGTGGTGACATTTACCGCCGGAGTGCTCACCATGGCAACCGAACAGAACTGGTGGTCGTACGTTATGGCGGCCGGCTTTATCACGGTGCTGTTGACATACGGGGCGATTTACGCCCGCGCTGACACCCGTTAGCGTGCCAACGGCCGTGCTATAATTGTGCCAAAGGCAAAAGACATAAGCAGTTGGCGAAAGGGGAAGAATGGAGCCAAACGTAATCCAGCCCGGCGGCAGTGGCGGATCAGACCCAGGTCAGTCGGGCCAGCCGGAAGGCGATTGGCCGCCGCGCCAGCCCGCGGTTCCGGATTGGCAGCGCGGTTTTGTGCGCCATCGCTCGGCGCCGAGCCAGCAGCAGCCCGTGTTGCCGCCGCAGTACGGCCAGAGTAACGTTCCGACCGTTATCGGCAGCACCGGCGGTCCGCGCCGCCGTTTGTCGCTGCCGCCCAAAGCTATTGCGCTGATTGTGGTGTTCGGCCTGGTTGTGGTGATGTTCGCGGTTTCAGCCATCTTTAAAACGCCGGCGGCCAAGGTGCTCAATAAGCCCAAGACCGGCCAAGGAACGCCGATTTCCAGTTTGAATGATGCCAGCCTGATCGCGCCTACCGACATGAACGCCTTCCTTGCCGATTCCGGAACGCAGTTTTATCATATTTACCTCACCCAAGATTCCACGGCCAAAAAAGCCTGTAGTCTGGAGTTCGGTACTGTCTCGGCCGATCAAGTACAAGGCAGCGATCTAAACAGCATTGTATCGACGCAGACAAACGCGCTCAAAAAAGCCGGCGCCAAGGTGCAGGGCCCGACCCAGGGTGACGATTTGGTCATGACCGAACTGGGCGGCAAAACAAAATACAGTATGCCTACTGCTGTTTACCAGTTCACCAAGGATGGCCGCCAGGTGGTCGTGCACTACAGCGCCGTAGCCATGAAAAGCGGCAACCGCATAGCCGTGTCGCGCCAATGCGGCGTCAGCGGCGGCTCCCTGGATTCGCACGCTATCGACAAAATTGAGTCCACAGCGCAGCACATAAGGGTAAATAAGCAGTAGCTTATGCTATCATGGTAACGTTAATAAGAAGCTTATGAGTAAAGTCGCACATTACTTGCAAGAACATTTAGTTGGCGAGGTTATGACCTCGCCGGATGCCCGCCGCTATTTTTCCACCGATGGCAGCATCCTAACCGTTATGCCTGCGCTGATTGTCTATCCGCGCAGCGAAAACGATGTCCGCAAAACCGCCCGTTTTACTTGGCAGTTGGCTGAGCGCGGCCGCGTTATCCCCATGACGGCCCGCGGGGCCGGTACCGACCAATCCGGCGCGGCCATCGGCAGCGGTATTATTTTGGCCATGCAAGCGCACATGCACCGCATTTTAGAGCTAGACGACAAAAGCGGCGTGGTGATTGTGGAGCCTGGCACCAACTACGGCAAGTTGCAGCAAACGCTGCAGACGCACGACCGCTACTTGCCGCCGTTTCCGGCGAGCATCGAATATTCGACCATCGGCGGTGCGGTAGCCAACAACGCCGCCGGCGAAAAAAGCGTGAAGTACGGCAGCACGCGCGACTTTGTGCGGGCGCTGCGCGTCGTTTTGGCTAACGGTGAAGTCATCGAGACCGGCCGGCTGGCCAAAAAAGAGCTGAGCAAGAAGCTCGGCCTGAGCACCTTCGAAGGCGAAATTTACCGCGCCATCGACGCCATGTGCGACGAAAATGCCGAGGCCATCGAGAAACTAAAGCTTGGCGTTACCAAAAATTCCGCCGGCTACGAACTCGCCGACATTAAGCGCCGCGACGGTTCGCTCGACCTCACGCCGCTGTTTGTGGGTGCGCAGGGTACGCTCGGCATCATTACTGAAATCGTGCTCGACACCGAGGCCTACAATCCTGTTACCACGCTGCTCATGGCTCATTTCGACGATATCGAGAAGGCTCAGGGTGCGGTGCTGGAGTTGCGCGGTATGCCGGAAATGCCCAGCGCCATCGAGATGGTCGACGAGCAGTTGCTGAACGTCGTCGACAAACTCAATCCTAACCTGTTAAAAGATGTGCTGCCCAAGCCGTTCCCCAAGGTTGTTATGCTGGTAGAGCTGGATAGCGCCGGTGAGCGCGCCCAAAAGAAGCTGGCCAAAAAAGCCAAAAAGATCCTGGAAAATTACGCCACCAGCGTTACCGTAGAACTCGATGGGGCCAAGCAGGAGCAGCTGTGGAAAATCCGCCACTCGTCGGCCACCGTGGTGGCGCATGGCGAAGGCGGCCTAAAGGCGCTGCCGATCATCGAAGACGGCATCGTGCCGCCAGAACGTTTCCGCGAATACCTCGAGAGCGTGTACCAGCTGTTTGCCCGCAATCACTTGCAGGCGGCGGTATGGGGCCACGCCGGCGATGCCAATTTGCACATGCAGCCGTTCCTCGACCTCAGCCAAGTTGGCGACCGCCAAAAAGTCTTCCGTATCTTGGACGAGTATTACAACTTGGTCATCAGCCTCGGCGGCAGCACCAGTGCCGAGCATGGCGACGGCCGCCTGCGTGCGCCGTACCTGCAAAAACTGTACGGCCCAGAGGGCTACGCCCTATTCCAAAAGGTGAAACAGATTTTTGACCCGTACGGCACACTCAACCCTGGCGTCAAAGTAAACGTCACGCTCGACCACGTCAAGCCGTTGCTGCGCAACGGTTATACCATGGACCACTTGTACCAGCACATGCCGCGTTCGTAGTCGGCTCAGGCAGGATCTTGCCACATATCGCCGCGCTTGTTGAGCGGCCGCGGCGGCATTTGCGCCAGCAGCGCCGCTGCCGCCTTGCGTTTGGCGTCCGCGCCGTTGGCGCCGATGACGGTCACTTCGTATGGCGTGCCGTCTATATCGGTCACTCTGGCAACGCATTCGTTAGCCCGGTTGGGGAAGGAGAACTCAACCCGATCGCCGCCGTTGGTCTGCATACGGGCTTGCAAGGCCATAATTGGGTTGGTAAGGGCTTCGCTTTTATCTCGTTTCTGCTGCTGCGGCGGCCCTTTGATGACTTTGCGGCGCTGCGGTGGCGGGTTGTCGATCAGGTCCAGCTCTTCAATAAGCTCTCTGGTCGCTTGGCGCAGCGCTATGTCGCGTTGGCCGGTTACAGTCCGCGTGTGCAGCGTATTGCTGATGCCCACTTCGGCATATACTTCGACGATGTTGCTGCCTTTGCCGAGCGGCCTGATCTGGCTGCTGAACCATATACGGCGTCTGCGATGCAGCCCACGGAGGTACTTGGCGCCGTCCCACAAAATCCGGCCGCGCGGCGTAAAGCGTTCTGGCACCTCGGGCACAACTTCGATACCTACGATCTGACCTAGCAATACTGCTTCAGCCATGGCGCGGGCTACTTTTCCCTTTTCCAATTCGTACGGCAAGACATTGCCGGCGGTATGTTCAATCACGAGGTGGCTGCGCGAGATTGGATCATCGGGCCCGCTGGGCCGCAAGGTGAGCGCCCCGCGTTGGATGCCAACGCCCAGAACCGAGCGGGCCAGCTGCACATGCCGGGCAACGTAGTGTGCTGCCGCGGTGCGCGCCTCGGCAATTGCCTCGGGGTTTCCTGTAGCGCCGCCAAACATTGCTATAGCAAGGTCGCCCGGGTGCGCTTCTTCGTTTTCCATTTTGATGAGCAGTTCGGCGGCTTGGCTCAGCGGCCGGCTGCGTCGGGACCGAGCGGTACGCTGCGCCGACAAGGCCAGCCGTTCTTTTATTTCCAGCTGGTTCATGCGCTCAGCAATACGGTCTAACCGCTCCTGCGGGTACGGGAAGGGCAAGCCGTCCAGGTAAGCGGCGAGGTTGCAGTGATTGACAAAGTCGGCAAAGCGCCTGAGCGGCGATGTGAAGTGCATATACATCGGCAGTTGCAGGTGGAAATGTCCGAGCGGCGTGGTCCCCCAAGATGCGCGGGCGAACAAGCCGAGCAGCTCCTGACGCTGCCGTGGATCGGTGATCTCTGAAAGCACATCCGCCGGTACGACATCGTTGCGGTACAGGGCAGGGATGTTGTGTTCGTACATGAACTTTGCCATGGCGCTGTTGGCGGCGATCATTGTCTCCTTCACAATGAAGCTGCTGGTGCCAAAGTCCGGGATCGAGTACAGCCATTCATCGTCGATATCGCCCGAGAATTCGAGCTCGGGATTATCGCTGGCCGAGGTTTCGCGGGCGGCCCGCAGATTTTGCGCCACGCGCTCCAGCCCGCGCAGCGCCAGCGCATCAGGGGAGTCGCCGGCAACAAGCAACTCGTCCGCTTCGCTAAAGCCAATCCGCTTGGCGCGCACCGCCTCGCGCGAAATGGTCGCCTCGCCCGCTACGCCTCTCGGGCCTACTGGCATGTGCACGGAGATAACTGGCCGCAGCTCGCCGTCGAGCAGGCTCAGCGCGTGCTCGCTGATCGGCCGGGGAATCATCGGCGCGGCCACCGACCCGTCGTATTTGTAAAATGTCCAGGCACGGCGCTGCGCATAGCGGCTGGTGGCAATCTGGCCGCGCAAAAACGCGCCCAGGTCAACAATGCCTACGTGCAGCGTTTCGCCGGCAGCTGGATCTGCGGAGAGGCCGATAACGTCGTCAACATCCGGCGAAATGGGCTTGTCGACGGCGTACATTCCTTCACGCACCTTACGGCCGTCCTGCCAACCTTCTGGCAGCGCGAACACGGCTGCTTCTGCGTACGCTGCGTCATGGAGTTCAGGCGTGGTCGTGGTGGGATTATCCGGATGCTGTTCGGCCATGATAATTGTCTGATTGTACCCTAAGCCTTGAGTTTTTGGCGTAAAAAACGTAAAATACAGCAAGCTTACGCGCGAGTGGCGGAATGGTAGACGCGCTACTTTGAGGTGGTAGTGGCCGCAAGGCTGTGGAGGTTCAAGTCCTCTCTCGCGCACCAAGATTGAACGGTCAGACTATGTCTGGCCTTTTAATTTTGATTTATTCAGCAGACGCCAGAGCCGCGCGGTGGCGCGTATAAAGTGCGAGCCCCTCATCAACAGAAGTTACCCACTGTGTATGGGGCATCCAATGAGTTATTTCTGCGACCTGCCACGCGGCCAGGTCACATGTTCGGTCGTAGATCGACTGAATAGGCTGACGGCCGTTATTCACGGCGGGGTTAAAGTCGCCATACCCAATCGTTCTTTTGGCTTGTTCTGGATAAAATCCGTTACAGCGTTCAATCATTGCTCCCCATTCTCGATACAAGTCCGGAAAGATGCGTTCGGTTCGCGCGAGAATGCGTTGCCTGAGCTCCTCTGGTTCCCTATGCACTCCAAGAACGAGAGTTCCGGCAAGCGGCGGCCGCAACCGCTCCCTTCGAAGCGCCCATCGTTCTATAACATGGTTGCGCAATCGACGCTCGCCGCCCTCAAAGGGCAGGCCTAGACCATGTTCAAATGCAAACCCCATCAGCTTCCAGTAGTCCATGTCGGCAAATGTATTATCCGGATCATGCCGCAGAGGCAGCTCCCGATCAAAGTAGACCAATGCCTCCATAAGGTGCACCGATCCTCCCACGAGCATAGGAAGCCGGCCGCGCGCGGTCGTGTCCCGCGTGCACGCCCGTGCCATGGCCTGGTAGGTGAAGTGCGGCACCCACTCCTCCGCGTGGAACAGATCTAACATATGGTGCGGTAGGCGCTGCCGCTGCGCTTGATCTGGCGCCGCTGCGCCAGTAGGAAAGTCTATTATGGTCGTCTTTGTATCAACCGGAACGATTTCTGCCTGCGTGGCAAAGTTACTCTCTATTTGCCTGGCTAGTTCGATAGAAAAGTCCGTTTTGCCGCTTGCCGTTGCACCGACAATGGCTACGATATTGGTATCATGCGGCCGCGCTGGCTCGAGCTCTGGCGCGACGCCATGGTAGCCCTCGCAGGTATTCTGGTAAGTCCTCATCGGTGGACTTACTGTACACCAGCAAGACACCTAGCTCAACGCGATCCATTTATTTTTAACCATCCTCGGCTTATTCTATCGTCGTTTTGCAGTGATGAGCTATTATGAAGAGGCCATGGAAGAGGAAGAGCCCTTGCTAACCGCCGGCCAGTTTGCCAAATTGGCGCGCACTACGAAACGGACAATACTTTGGTACGGCCAGAAGGGGGTGCTCAGCCCGCGGCGCATCGATGACTCGGGCTACCGTTTTTATACTCCGCGCCAAATCCTGGATTTTCAGAGCGTGTCGTTGATGCGTAAGCTTGGCTTCTCGATTGATGAGATCGCAGCCCTGCTCAGTAAAGATCGCACCATGTATGAGTTGTTTGAAGAGCAGCGTAGCGCGTTGCAGCGTCAGATTGGTTTTCTGCAGCGTATGCTCAGCGACACCAATCGGTATTACGAAAACTTGCACAGCAATGGTACGCTCGTAAAACCAGAGCTAAAACGGATAGCGTCGTTCGATATGTACTACTTGCCCAAGCAAGGCCCCTACGCCCACATTAAAGAGTACAGTGACGAACTGCACGATGCGTTCGAAGTGCTGCCCAAGGGATGTGTCTGGCTAACGGCGTTCATGGCCCCTCGCTATCAGCCGGCGAAGGCTGATATGAAAATCGGTGTCATCTGTCAGCCTGGCATGAAGCTCAAGCCTGGCGCTAGCGTGCAGCGCGAAACCGTACCGGCCTACACGGCGCTTGCCTATGTGCATGTGGGCTCTACAACGCTGCTGTCGCTATTGTGGCAGGAGCTGGGCAAGTACCGTCAGAAACATCACCTGCAATCCGACAGCGGATTACCATTTGCCGATATTGAGTTCTATACTCCTGACGCGTCTGCGTACCCCGATCCGCATGACAGCCTTACCACCGAGCTGCATATGCCGGTGCTTCAGGCTACACCCAAAAGCCACTTGAGCACCAGTTCTTTTAAGCGGTAATATTCGGTTTCTTCGAACTGCATGTTGGCGATGCAAAATTTTTTGCCTTTGAGCTTGGAACAGAACATGCACTCGTATAAGTTGCTGGAGTCTTGGATAAATAGGCAATTCACGATGTTTTTCGACCAGATCACGCTAAAGCTGTTCGAGCATTCGCCGCTGTCTTCGAGCCGTACGCAATACGTTGAGCCGCCAGAGCGCTGACTGGCGATGATGTATTCGCTCGTATTAACCCCGCAGCAGTATATGGCATTTTTGCATCTCGTTACGTCCTGGGAGCGATAGACGTTCTCGCTAAAGTAAATAGTGTCTGACTCGCCGACGTTCAGCGACTCAATGTGGCGTTCAGTGGTGGCATAGTTGACTTCGCTCCAGGCCGCTAAAATGTCTTGCACCGACGCCATGTCCCGTTTTGGCGACATCCAATCGTCAACGCCGACGCGGTTTTTGACGTTCTGCAGTGTTATATACTTACCGGCATTCGCGGCTACCGTCCAGGTAGATTCGCCGGTCGTGGTGTCGTATACCTCAACGGGCAGGTCAATATCGTAGGCAAATTTTTGCTTGAACTGCTCCAGGGTGAGCGGGTTATCGAATCCGGTGATTTGTTTGATGGTGGTGTCGAGCACCTTCTGGGCTTCTGAGACTTTCATGACGTTTTAAGGGCTCCTCTTAACAAATTGGGTTGGCAGATGCTGCTTGGGTCGCGCACCGGGCGCCGCGCCGGTTGACGCGCGCTCGGCGGTGTCGCATGTCCGTGCGCGTACAGCCGGCAAAATGTGCCCGTTTGCCGTTACCCGTACCAAACATTCACGCTGATGGAGTTCGGTCATTAGTCTGGTGCGAACGTCGCTTTCTTTTAACCCGCGCTCGGCCATGTGCTGCAAAACTTCTCTCGGGATGTCGATGGTTAGATTTGCTTCGAGTGAGCGAGCGTCTTCCTCGGATACGCGGAACACATAGTAGTTGAGAGCGTTCGACAAAATGGCGTCCCGTAAATGTTTCTCGATCTGCCCAAAATATTGCTGCGACAAAATAACCGTCAGATTGAACTTGCGCGCCTCAGCCAAAATCGAGGCCAGGGCAGGGTTCTGCACCACTGATACCTCGTCTATTATTAAGATAATCTTTTGCCCAAAGGCGCGGGCCTGGGCGAGCAGGAAAATCTGCTGGATAAGCAAACCAGCGACCGTCTTAACTACTTTGTCGCCCATGCTCACTTTATTCAGAGAGAACACGGTTAAGAAGTTGTCCTGAATGGTCTTTAAGAGTGAAGAGTCGGCCTCGGTGAGCAGGGACGGCTGTAATTGCAGCTCTTCAATAAGAGCGACGATCGGCGAAATTGCCTCGGCGTGGTGCTGAGTGCGGATCTCGTTAAATTCTGATCCGAAGAACAGCATGAGGTTATCCGGTACGTAACCCCGTACATGTTGTAGGAGTTCGGTGCGGGTATGTAGTTCGGTCAAAAATGACTGCAGCATCGGCAGCGACATGCATTGGCCAGTGAATAGCACGTACAAACTAAAGCGCAGCACACGCTCCAGCCGCGGGCTGGCGTTTTCGGACATTAACGATTTAAGCAGCGTGGTAGTGAGCTCGGTGGCGGCCGAAATATCAGTCGTTGCGCTCGGGAACAGCTGGGTGGTTTCGCCACTAAAGTTGATTACTTTAGTTGACGGCAGGTACCGCAAGTCTTGCTCCAGCGACGCATGAGGGTCGATGACTACAACTCGGTAGTTGATGGCCGCAACCGTATGTTGCAGGCGGTCGATGAGCAGCTCGATCAACTTGGACTTGCCGCTGCCACTCGAGCCGATGATGAACGAGTGCTTATCAAATTCGTACCCGGCCAAATTCAGATAGTATTGGCGTGCAAAATACGGAAAGGTATCGATCGAAAAGAGCGCGCCCGTCCGATCACTGCTCAGCATAGGCAAAGATTTTTCGATGTCGAGGTATGTCGGCGCCCGCTTTTTTAAGTACCGGGTGTTGGTAGTGAAGTCCATGGCAAACAGGTGAGCGGGAAAGTGGTTAATAAGCCTGATCTTCCTGCTCCACTGGCCGTCACTCGCACGAAGCGATAGGGTGATTTTCGTCAGCCCCCAAGCGCTGGTTTTTATCACGGCATATTCAAGCACCGTAGCCTTCTTTATTGCGTACCGTTCGCGTAGGTCTAACACATTGCCGCTTACTGGCAGATCGACAAGTAGTCCGTGTCTTGTTGCCTGGGGCGCTTCTACTTCGTCTGCCTCTACGGGCATGAGCACCATCCCTTCGATACTGTTTGAGAGCGTGCTTAAGTCCCGCGAACTACTTATAAAGAAGCGGACGACATTATCTGTGCATCGAAACGTTAGCTTAAACGAATTGAATAGGCCAGTATGCGCATTAACGGCGTGATAAAACTTTTCCCACTGGGTAGACGTTATGATGTCTGTAAGAAGATAGAGTTCAAAATGGTAGGTGCTAGCCATAGCACGTCAACTGTAGACTATTACGTAGCGTCATAGTCAATAAATGAGCTGACAAGCGTATTATGTTCGGTTGGCTACAAGCGCACTACTGCACCGCGACCATGATTTCGGCGGCTTTTTGGGCAAGCTGGTTCATCTTGCTGTTGTCGACCGAGCCGGTCACCGCGCAGTCCCAGCGCACAAAAGTGCGGTTGCCGTCTTTGGTGATCGCGACGCCGTAGGCGTTTTTGGCGTTTTTGGATCCTTGGGCAAAGGTGTAGGTGATCGTTGGTAGCGTGTACTTGTTGCCGGCCGCGTCTTTGAGCGTAAGAGGAGTGCCAGCCTGCGGGCCATTGACGGTCACGCCGCTTTTCTTGAGGGAGTCGATGCCGGGCGCGACAATTTCATCGATGTTGTTGCCGGGCAGCTGGGTGGCGTTGCCAGTGCCAAAGGCAAGCTCGCAGCCGCCATTGGCGGTGTCGCTGCCAGTGGTCAAGTAATCGTGAACTCCGGTGGTGCCGATGTCGGATTGAAAGCCGCTCATATCTGCCGGTGCGGACAGTGTGGCTGACTGGTAGCCGTCGAGCGGCTTGGCGCTTTTTTCGGCGTTATTGGCCGACGTCTGCGCCGCGTTGCTCGCCGACTGGTGGTTGTCTTTCTTAAGGAACAAGAAGTATGCGGCTACGGCAAGCACGATCACGACCACGATGCCCACAATAGCGAGCAGCATGGTCTTTGAGGGGCCGCCCTTGGGGCCGGGCATACTGGCGTTCATGCCGGGCACTCCACCAACAACGGGCGCTGCCGGCGCGGGTGCCGGGGTGGCGGCTGGCATTATGTCTGGGCTGGGGGCCACTGGCGCAGGGCCGCCGGCAGGTGCCGGTGAAGCGGGCACGTTTGTGCCCAGTCCTTGTTGCCAAGAGGACGTATCGGTTGGGCCGCCGGCAGGCGTTTGACCGTTTTGGCTGGTTGGATCGCTATTATCGGGTTGCATCTAGGGCTCCACTTAATTATTAGCTAGGTGTTTTTCATATCACTGCAGCCATAGTATAGCATGAGCGCTTCCACGGGCTGGCCGCAGCGTTCCACTTATGCTATGATGGGCATACATAAGGGGTAAAAGCACATGGCGCGACTTCCAACTCCCGGTTCTGATGACGGCTCATGGGGCACAATTTTAAACGATTTTTTGAGCCAAGCGCTCAATAGTGATGGCACGCTAAAGGGCGGGGCGGTGAACGCGTCTTCGCTCTCGGCCGGTTCCGGCTCTAACGGCCAGGTACTTACCAAGGATTCTGCCCAGGCCAGCGGCATGAAGTGGGCTGCGGCCCCCGGCAGCAGCCAGCAAATTTTTGTGCAAAATACCGACCCCGGCGCCAGCGCCAATGATGGAGATATTTGGATCGACACGTCCCTATGACGAAGCTCAAAGTTCGCGTTAACGGTAGTTGGGAGTGGATGCAAACTGGTCTTATACCATTGGCCAGTGTGCCGGGCGTGTCGCTGCAGGCGCCGGACGGCGGTCTGCAATACTACGGCAACAAGGGTTACAGCGTGGCCGCCACGCCGCTCGACGATCCGACATTTTTTCCGATCGGCGTGTGGTTTGAGAGTGTTTTAACGCAGGGCGACGTCGACAAGGACAAAGACACCGGCCTCAATGTCTACGTCGAGCTGACCTCCAACAGCGACATGTCGCTTGTTCGCAGCAATGGCATGTACGCCATACCCTCACTCCAGCTCACCGGCTTCGGTGCCGAGACCATTGGCTGGCTGCTTTCAGACGAAGCTGACATGAACTTCGGCCCGGGCTGGAGCCCCGGCCAAGGCTACTACGAGCAGCAAGCACGCGTCGACGCGCTGCCCTCGGGCGACGGCCGCATCAAGTTCTCCAACTATGGCAAGGGCGTCTTGCTGCGCTCCTGGGAAGACCCGACTGCCGCGCAGGTATTCATAAACAACTTCCAGCAAACGGTAAGCGACGATTTTTATTGGTACACCGACAGCGACATTTGGAGTGTCGCCCCATCGCCCTGGAACCAAGGCGGGCAGTTTTACGATATGCTCGACCGTAACCTTACCAAGGACGAAGCCCAGCGTCCCTGCCGCTACGGCGACACCGTGCGGCTGATGCGCGACCGCGTTATTCCGTACCGCTGGGAGCCGATCTGGGGATTTGTAGAAAACGGCGGGCCATTCTCCACTAATACCCAGGCCAGCGACTATATGCAGCCAGCCGTGATGACCGCCGCCGTGTGGCACATGATTATAGCCGGGGCGCGCGGCGTGATCTATTTTAATCACACGTTTGGCGGGCCGTTTCAAGGGCAGCACAACTTCCGCGACGCTAACTATGCGGCTATTCAGGCGGCAGCCAAGGCGGTGAACGCCAATATCCAAAGCATCGCGCCGGTTATTAACGATAACTTTGCCATCGACTTTGTGACCGCCAGCGCGGCAGCGACCATGACCGGCGGCGTAAACGTTATGGCCAAATACCATGGCGGGAAGTTTTATGTGTTTGCCGGTTCGCGGGAGAGCACCACGGCTTCATCGTCATCGGTGACGTTTACCATCCCAAATGGCGTGGGCACCACCGCCACCGTTCTGTTCGAGAGCCGCAGTGTGGCGATCAGCGGCGGCCAATTCACCGACACCTTTGCCGACGGCAACGCCGTCCACATATATAGGATTGACCCATAGGAGCAGCCGTATGCCGTATCTTTCGCTTTTTAACGCAACCACACCCGCCGTGGGCGACGTCAACAACGCCGAAGGCCAGCCGGGCATTACTGTTGGGACCCGTTGGTTCACTGACCAGGAAGGGGCCGTGCACGGTATTAGGTTTTACTTAGGCACACGGGCATATGACGGCGGAGCGGTTACCGTTGGTTTGTTTGACGGCGCGAGCGGCACCGGCAACGCGGTGTTGGGCCAAAAGACGTACACTGTGACGTCATCTGACGCGCTCGGCTTCGTGACCGTTATGCTCGATACGCCGGTGATCGTTAAGCGGCAGTACCCATACGTTGCCGCGGTGTTTATGCTGTGCGACGGTTCGCCCGACGGCCACTCCCACTACTGCGTTACTTCCAATTTTTTCCAAACTAGTCAGTTCGACAACCCGCCGCTGCATGCATTCAAGCGCGACGCTATTTTGGACCGGCAAAACGGCGTGTTCGTATACGGCAGTTCGTTGGCATACCCGACGCAAGTCTTTAACGGCGCCTGTTATTTTGCTGACGTCGCCTTTGACTACGTCGACATGGTGCAGGTGAAAAGCGGCGGCGTCTACGGCCGGCATCCCGTGAAGGTGCGCGTGGGCGGGCAGTGGGTGCTATAGCCGTAGGTGCCGTTGGTGCGCTAGGCTTGGCATGAGCGTTTGTATCTGTTAAAATACAGGCTAAGTGTGGGCGCTTAGCTCAGTTGGCTAGAGCACCTCGTTTACACCGAGGGGGTCGGGGGTTCGAGCCCCTCAGCGCCCACCAACAAAAGATCGGTCTCTTTACGAGGCCGTTTTTTGTTTAAAGTAGTGCTCGTTTAGCCATTTTGCCTGGTCCGGCACCGCGTTGTCCGGCACGGATGTGAAGTAGCCGATCTCTTCGCCTTGTTCGGCGCCGCTGGGGGTGCCTATTATTAGCACGCCGCGCAGCAAATAACTACGGCTAATGCCGGGTCAGGCGCCACCAAAAGCTGGGGCTGGCCAGCGTGCTGGTCATGACCACGTCGGATGTGCCGCTGCCGGTGCCGGCCGTGGCCGAAACGGTGCCTACCGCAGCACCGGTTTCGTAGGTTACGCCGGCCCGCTGCAGCGTAATCTGCGGTTCGATGGGCGTATTTTTCCAGGCAACAAACGAAATGCCCCGTTTGGCAGTTGCCGTAGCCTGCCCGCCCCAGGGCGCCGCAATACGGGCAATAGGAGCACCGGCCAGCACCGGCGTCGCCTGATACAGATTGGCTTTCACGGAATTAATCAATGCCGGCCCGGCGCTTATGGCGGTCCCATAGCTGGGTTGACCGATGATGGCGCCAATAATGGTAGTGGGCTTGCCGGCAACAACTTCTACGGTAGCGGCTACCAGTAAGTTGCCCTTCGCTTGGTCTATGCTGCCGGTTTTGATGCCAATGATGCCGTCTTTACCGATGAGCGGATTGCCGGCGGTGATATGTCCTTCGGTGGGCAGCGTGACCTCCTTTTGCTGCATGATGCCGGCTAGCACGGGGTTGGCGAGGGCCTGCTCGCCCAAGCGTATCAAGTCGGCTGGCGTGCTGGTGGTCTGGGGCGACATGCCGCTGGCGTCCGGGCCGATAGTCGTGTCGTTTAAATCCAGTTGTTTTACGTAGCGAGTGGCTGCTGCTTTGTAGTTATCCAATGAGCCAAAGGCCCAGATGGCGAAGCTGTCGGCGACATTGTTGGCGGAGGCCAGAAACATTGCCTGCAGCGCCTGATATTCGCTTAGCTGTTCGCCTGGAGACACATGGATAGTCGCGCCGCCCGCGTCAACGTAGCGGTGGTAAATGTCGAGGTCTGCCTGGGTAAGCGTCATGCTCGGGCCGATGTCGCCGGGGTTAAGCGGCTTTTCTTGCAGTACGGTGAGCGCGGTAATAACCTTCGCCAGACTGGCCGTAGGCAGCGCCTTTTGCGCCCCGTGGGTCATGAGATTGGTTACGCCTTGGGCCTCCACGGCCGCTTCGCCCGCAGATGGCCAGACCACCGGCGTGCCGGATGGCCCAGTGAACGACAAACTGACGCGGCCCGCCGTTATAGGCGGCAACGGCCGCAGAAAATTCCAGGCGCCAAGCAGCAGTACGGCCACCAAGCCAATGGCCAGGCCTCCCGCGATCTTTTTGCTCCGGCTGCGTTTGGCGTGGTACATATGATTAGTATAGCGCTATCAGAAGTCCAGCTTGGCGCGCAGCGCATCCAACTCGTTTTGCACCGGCCAGGCGTTAAAGACACACCCTTGCAGGCTGATTGATTCCTGCATCATGACCGGCGCTGGCTGCCCGGCGCCGGGGCAGCCAGTATGGCCGAAGCCCAGCATGTGGCCGGTTTCGTGGTTGATGAGCATATCGCGGTACTCGCTTATGTCGTTTGCGCCCTTGGCCTGTGTCCAGGAGGGCGTGGCCTGCTCCCAGCGGTCCAGATTAACGACGACATTGTTGTTCACTTCGCAGTTCCAGTAATTGTCGCAGATCGCGCCAAAGCTGCTCATTTGATCTGACGACGCGAGCCATACGGTGAAGTCGCAGCCGCCGTCGGCATATACAAATTGCACCTGGCCGTCGAGTGACCAGCCACGGAGATCGGCATAGGTGCTTAGCAGTTTGGCCTTTAGTGCGACCGCTTCGGAGGTTGCGGCTGCGCCCCTTGTTTGCACGCAGTAGTGGTATGTTTTGGTTTGGGCGAAGGGAGTGAGCGCCAGGCTAACGGCCTGGTGGCTGGCGAGTGCTTGCTTGGTTTGGGCAACCGCCGCGGTGAGGTTGCTACTGCGAACACCCATTTTGACGCCGGCCGCAGCAATGTAGGTGCGCAAGGTAAAATCGTCAATGGCGTAGGTGTTGCCGGATGGCGCGTACCAGTTGGCGATATCTGCGGCGGCTGGGGTCTGCCGGCTCGCGCTAACGGTATAGGTGATGGGCGTGCTCAGGCTAGCCTGCAACTGTGCGGCCTGCCGTTGCATTTGGGCGTAGGTGATTTTGGGGGCAATGCGCGTTGTAGGCACCCGCACGGTTTGCTGGCCGTTGTCTAGCGCGGCAAGCAATGCGGCAGGTAGGGCGCTCATGGTAAGATCGTGACCGTCTTTGGAGGCAAGCGCCGAGAATCGGCCATCTTTTAGGGTAACCGACGCGTCGACGGGCGCTTGGCGAAAGGCGCCGCCCAGCAGAGCGTTTTGCTGCAGCTTGTTTTCGGCAACAGTTACCGGCAAGGCAATAGCATGCCGCTGGAATATCGCCACAAGCGGCAGCCAGCTGCGGCCCCGCAGCAGACTGGCATGTGTGCGCGAGCCATCGGAGCCGAGTTGCAGACTGGCGACGGGCACTTGCAGGCGGCTGACCCCATCGGTAAAAGTCAGGCTGGCCGGCAGCCCCTGGCGTTGCGCAGCGGCCTGCTCAACGGCGGCAAATGTCATATTACCGACGGCCTGCGTACCCAGAATGGTCCGCGGGTAGGTGTGGCCGTGAAACCAGCCAAACAGTATTGCGTTCAGGATTACGGCCGCCGCCAACACACCGCCGCCAATTTTGACGGCAGCAATCCCCGGCCGGCGCGCCTTCTGGCGGCGGTCTGACGTGCGTGGCGCGTTTACCCTCATACTATGCATCAGTATATCGTATATTCCTGAAAAATTACCTGGAACGCGCTATACTATAAACACGGAAACGTAAGGAGAACTGTATGATCGTTGGTATTATCGTTGGCGTCATTGTGGTGGTTTTGGTGCTGTTTGTAATTGCCGCCTACAACGGCCTGGTGCGTCTGAACCAGCAAGCGGATGAAGCCTGGAGCGACATCACCGTGCAGCTGAAGCGCCGCCTGGACTTGATCCCGAATCTGGTCAACACCGTAAAGGGCTACGCCACGCACGAAAAGACCGTCTTTGAGGACGTCACCAAGGCCCGCGCTGCAGTAGCCGGCGCCCAAGGCCCGGCCCAAACCGCTCAGGCCGAGAACCAGTTTGAGCAAACCCTAAAGAGCCTGTTCGCCGTTGCCGAGAACTACCCGCAGCTGAAGGCCAGCGACAACTTCCAGAGTTTGCAGGACGAGCTGACCGACACCGAAGACAAAATCATGGCTTCGCGCCGCTTCTACAACGGCGTGGTGCGCGACTTTAACACCAAGCGCAAGACCTTCCCGACCAACATCTTCGCCAACATGCTCGGCTTCAAGCAAGACAAAGAATTCTTTGAACTCGACGAAGCTGGCCAGGCCGCCGCTGAGAAGCCGGTCGACGTCAAGTTTTAATGCAGCTTGGCCTGAGAAAATAGTTGTATGTACAGCCAGATTGCCCAAAATAAGCGCAAAAGTTGGGTGATGCTCGCGATCTTCGCCCTGTTTGCGGGGGCGATGGCCTGGATTTTTGGCAAGTACGCCAATTCCGCGCCAGTTACGTTTGCCGTGCTTGTGGGTGCGTTGGTGTACGCGGTGGTTGGTTACTTTGCCGGCGGCCGTATGAGCTTGGCGCTGAATGGTGCCGTTGAAGTTCAGAAGCGCTTTGAGCCGCGCCTGTGGCGCACCGTCGAAAACCTGGCGATTACCGATGGGCTGCCCATGCCCAAGGTGTATATTATTGACGACCCGGCGCCCAACGCCTTTGCCACTGGCCGTGATCCGCGCCATGCCGCGGTGTGTGTGACCCAGGGGTTGCTCAGCATCATGGACGACGACGAGCTGCAAGGCGTGCTGGCCCACGAGCTGGGGCATGTCAAGAACTACGACATTCGCGTGTCCATGCTGGCCTTTGCGCTGACGGCGGTTATTGGGGTACTGGCCGACATTATTCTGCGCATGGCTTGGTTCCGCGGCAACGACCGCGAAAACAATAATCAGGTGTTCGTCGTTGTCGGTATTGTGGCCGCTATTTTGGCGCCGATCATTGCCACGCTTATCCAATTGGCGGTGTCTCGCCGCCGCGAATATCTGGCCGACGCTACTGGCGCGCTCACCACGCGCTACCCCGAGGGCCTAGCCAGTGCTCTAGAGAAAATCGAGCAGACGGGCAGCGTGCTGAAGCGCCAAAACACCTCTACCGCGCACTTGTTTTTCGCAAATCCGCTCAAAGGCCGGGGCATCGCCAATCTGTTTAGCACCCATCCGCCCATCGAAGACCGTATTGCCCGCTTGCGCAGCATGGGCTCGCACGCTTAAATAAGAACTATGCCAAGAACCCCCTCCACCGCGCCGAAGAAATCAATCGCAGCCAAAGCGAAATCCGCGGCCAAAACCAAAGCCGCACCCAAAAAGGCGCTCACCGAACGGCAAAAGCGGCTCGTCGCCGGGCCGGTCGACGAAATGATTAGCGACCACCGCAGCGAGCAACGCCCCATCCCCGGCTCCTTTCGCCTGATGTGGAAGGCCATGACGGTCATCAAGGAAAACTGGCCGATTCTGCTTGGCCTGGCGCTTATTTACGTCGCACTCGATTTGGTGTTGGTACAGGGGCTCAACAGCACGTCTAATCTGAACAGTATTAAAAGCGCGCTGGACGTGTCGCCGGGCAAGGGCCTGGGGCGCATCGGCGACGGCATTTCGCTGTATACGTACCTTATCGGCGCTTCTGGTACCAGCGTGGCGCCTACGGCCGGTGCCTATCAGTTTGTGTTGGCGCTGGTTATGAGCTTGGCGACCGTTTGGGCGCTGCGGCAAATTTACGCCGGCCGCGATATCCGTCTGCGCGATCCGTTTTACTATGGCATGTTTCCGCTGGTGACGTTTGTGCTGGTGCTGCTAATGGTGGTGTTGCATCTGTTGCCGTTTGCTCTAGGCAGTGCGCTGTACGGCATGATTACCGGCAACGGACTGGCCACGACCTGGATGGAGCAGTTCACCTTTTTGTTTGTCTTTTTGGCGCTAGCCGCGGTGTCTTTGTATATGCTTTGCTCGTCGCTCATGGCACTGTATATTGTGACGCTGCCCGAGGTTTCGCCGATGGCCGCGCTGCGTTCTGCCCGCGACCTGGTGTCACACCGCCGCTGGACGCTCATGCGCAAAATTATCTTTTTGCCGGCCGCGCTACTGGTAATGGCCGGAGTCATATTGGTGCCGGTGGTGCTGTTTGTTACGCCGGCCGCGCCGTGGATCTTTACGGTGGTGGCTGCGCTGGTGCTGGTGCTGACGCATAGCTACATGTACGCACTCTACAGGTCACTCCTATGAAAGAGCGGCAGGACCCAGCGACTCGGGCTGCCAAACTCCGGCAGCTTATCTCTGACTATCGCTACCACTACCACGTGCTCGACGAGTCGACCATGAGCGAGGCCGCTGCCGACAGTCTCAAGCACGAACTGGCCCAAATTGAAGCCGACCATCCCGAACTGATCACGCCCGACAGCCCCACGCAGCGCGTGGCCGGCGAGCCGCTGTCCGGCTTTACGCAGGTGCGCCACAAAACCCGCATGATTAGCCTCAGCGACGTCTTTAACCGCGACGAAGTCGAAGCCTGGGTGGAGCGCACTCGCAAACTGCTGCCCGGCGAGCCGCTGGAATTTTTTGTAGACGTCAAAATGGATGGCCTGGCTTGCTCGCTGGTCTACGAAGACGGCGTGCTGGACAGGGCCGTGACCCGCGGCGACGGCCAAGTGGGCGAAGATGTAACCATGAATGTGCGCACCATCGACAGCGTGCCCATTCATTTGCGGGCCGACGCCAAAAACAAGCAATTTTTGAAGGGCCGCACCGAGATTCGCGGGGAGGTTATTATCTATAAGAAAGACTTCGAGAAGCTGAACAAGCAGCGCGAAGCCCAAGGCCTGCCGCTATACGCTAACCCGCGCAACACCGCGGCTGGTTCCATTCGCCAGCTCGACCCCAAGCTGGCCGCCGCCCGGCCGCTGCGTTTTCGAGCCTGGGATCTTATTCGCGACGATCCCGCCGAAGTGCCTACCAACATGTTCGCCTACGAGGCCATCCGCGATCTGGGTCTGGCCGCCAACAGCCAAGCCGAGGTCTTTCAAACCATCGACCAGATTATGCAGTTTGCCGATAACTGGGAGCACATGCGCCACGAACTCACCTACAACACCGACGGCCTGGTGGTAAAGCTCAACAACCGCGAACAGTTTGCCCGCTTGGGCGTAGTGGGCAAGGCGCCGCGCGGTGCCGTGGCTTACAAGTATGCCGCCGAAGAAGCGACAACCGTAGTGCAAGACATCGTGCTGAGCATTGGCCGCACCGGGGCTGCTACGCCAGTGGCCGTGTTTGACCCAGTGGTGGTGGCCGGTACTACCGTGCAGCACGCCAGCCTGCACAACGCCGACGAAATCGCCCGCAAAGATATTCGCATCGGCGACACCGTTATTATTTTCAAAGCCGGCGACATTATTCCGCAGGTCTCGCGCGTGCTTACCGAGTTGCGCCCCAAGAGCGCCAAAACGTTCGATATGGAAAGGGAGCTGCACCGCCAGTACCCGGAGCTGGAATTTGAACGCCCCGAAGGCGAGGTAGTCTACCGCGTCAAAGGTGCCACGGGCAAATTGCTGCTCAAGAAAGCCGTGGCCCATTTTGCCAGCAAAGGCGCGCTGGACATCGACGGCCTGGGCGAAAAGAACGTAATTGCGCTGGTAGACGCCGGCCTGGTGCATGACATGGCCGACATCTACGCCGTTACCAAGGCGCAGCTGCTGGAGCTGGAGCGCTTCGCCGATGTTTCGGCGACCAATCTGGTGCAAGCCATTGCCGAGCGCCGCCATCCCGAGCTGCCGCGCTTCATCTATGGCTTGGGCATCAGGCACGTCGGCCAGCAAACGGCGATTGACCTGGCTGAGCACTTTGGCGCGTTGCCCAAGCTGGCGCACGCCACGCTCGACGAGCTGATGCAGGTGGAAGGCATTGGCGATATCGTGGCCGAGTCGCTGCTGGCCTGGTTTGCCGACCTCGACAACGAGAAGCTGCTTGCCAAATTTGAGCAGCTCGGCGTGCAAGCGCATTACGAGTCGCACGCCCGCGGCCCGCTGCACGGCAAGAGTTTTGTTATCACCGGCACGCTGGAAGCCATGAGCCGCGACGAGGCCGCCGCCAAAATCCGCGAGCTGGGCGGCGCCTTTCAATCTTCGGTGGGCAAGGACACGTCCTATCTTGTGGCGGGGAAAAATGTGGGCGAGTCCAAATTGGCGAAAGCCCGCAAACTTGGTACAACAGTATTGGACGAGAACGAATTACTTAAAATGCTAAACGCATAAAACTTCATAAGGGGCACTATGATCGAAGAATTGACTGCCGCGCTCAACGACTATCAGGTAAAGTGGGCTGCCATGAGCGCTGAGCGCAAAGACCGAAGCTTTTTTGACAACCTGAAACCGACCGCCGTGGGCTGGAAAACTGCCGACCCTGGCGACTTCGACAAACGCTACGCGATGCTGCGCGCGTATAGCGACCAAATCCACATGGGCTGGGTGAATGAGCGCTGGCTGGCCACGTTTCACCTGCGCGAGCCCATTGCGTGGGGCATTTCGCTGGTCAAGCTCATGCAGCTGCGGCCTGGCTCCCAGGACAAAATCGGTTTGGACCACGTCGATTTTTTGGCGCCGGATGGCGCGACGGCGGCCATCGTGAAATCAATTGAAACCGACCTGAATGTTACCGACGAACAAAACGGCCCGCACTGCCGGTGGGTGTCGGTGTGGTTTGCGGGCACCGAGGCAAAGCTGCGCAGCGACACCGTGCTCGACGTCTGCATCGCCGAGCTGGAAGCCGTTAAAAACCCGCAAGGGCAGGAGCCGGCCGCCACATGAGCCAAGTCGTCTTTATTACCGGCAACCAGCGCAAGGTAGATTACTTGGTCATGTGGCTGGGCCTGCCGGTGAAGCACCACAAGCTTGACCTCGACGAATTACAATCGCTCGACCCGCGAGTGGTGGCCGAACACAAGGCCCGTCAGGCCTACGGCATCTTGCATAAGCCGGTGCTCATCGAAGACACGGCGCTGCGCTTCACGGCCATGGGCCGGTTGCCTGGCACGCTCATCAAGTATTTTCTGGAAGAAATTGGCAACGAAGGCTTGTGCAAGCTGGCCGATACGCTCGAGCATCGCAAGGCTGTCGCCACCATCACGTACGCGTACTGCGACGGCGACAACGTACATTTCTTTGACGGCGAGGTAAGCGGTACCGTTGCGCCCGCGCCGCGCGGCGAGCACGGCATGGGTTGGGACCCGTCGTTTATTCCCGACGGGGCCACGCATACATTTGCCGAAATGACCGACGACGAAAAGAAAAAGTACTCGGCCCGCGCCGTAGCCATCGCCAAGCTCAAGGAGTTTCTGACTAGTTGACGCACCGCCCTCCGGTTGCGCTACAATGTAGATAAAGTAACCCGGGGAAGAGGGTCTTATGATTAAATATTTCTACAAAAGTGTGCGCAGCGAGCGGATGCGCCAATTGGATGCCTACAAGCCGGGATCGTGGGTCTACGTTGAGGCGCCCAGCCACGAGGAAATCGGCCAGCTGGTCAAGCGTTTCGATCTGGTGGAAGGCCACTTGCAGGACGCGCTCGACGAAGACGAGATGCCGCGCCTAGAAAAAGCGGGCGACCAAAGCTACATTTTTGTGCGTTTTGCATACAAGACCGCCGACGGCGAGCTGCTGACCGCGCCGCTGTTGTTCATCTTTGGCGGAGAAGTGGTGATTACCGTGAGCCAGTTCCGCTTGCCGGCGGTGGACGCGTTTATGGGCGGCAAGGTTAACTTCGCCACCACGCAGCGCGCCAAGCTGGTTCTGCTCATTCTGCAGCAGATTGTGGAGCAGTACGACGGCTTTATTTCTCGCACCAGCAAGCAGATTAAGCTGATCCGTTCGCGCTTGCGCGGTCACGAAATTAACAACCAAGACTTCATCGACTTTGTGACCATCGAGGACGAACTCAACGAATTCCAAAGCAGCCTGATGCCTACCAACGCCACGCTGCGGCGCCTGCTGCTGGGCCGTTACATGCCGCTGTTCGCCGAGGATCAAGACATCGTGGAAGACCTGCTGCTGAACAACGAGCAGAGCATAGAGGCCTGTAATAGCAATATGCAGAGCATCATCCACATCCGCGAGGCGTACACCAGCATCTCTAGCAACAACCTGAACCGCACCATGAAGATCCTCACGGTCGCCACCGTGATCATCGCCTTGCCAAACCTGTTCTACAGCATGTATGGCATGAACGTGCCGCTGCCGCTGCAGCATGAGCCGTGGGTGTACTGGGTGCTGAACGGTTTTCTGCTGGTATTCATCATCGCCGCAATCCGATTTGCCCGCCGCAAGCGGATTTTCTAGCCGCGCACCACAGAAAACCTGGCAATTATTAAAAACTTAGGCAATTATATACTTGATGTTACCAAACCCAAAAAGAGTCTATTTGGTCTCTTTTTTGGGTGGCGGTGTTTGGGCAATCTTTTTAACAGCCTTCTTGAAGGATGTGTTTAATTTTACCCGCTTCTCCGCCGGATTTGTTTTGGATTGATCGTGCTTAATTTCCTCTGCTAGTTTCTCTAGCTGCTCTTTTGTGGGTTTATTGTCCGTCATCTGTACCTCCCTGTTTATCTTTTTCGTCCGACATATCTACCGTAAGTCCCATAACAGTCCGTAGGGTAACGTGATGAACTCTTTCTTTTGTGAGAGTTTATTGTCGTATCAAACTGACTGGCTCGATAGAATCGCTTGTGGCAAGCCGTGCATTCAACGATATATTTCTTATCGTCGCCAAAGCCTGAATATAATCTACTTCTCTTGCGCGGTGTAGCCTTTGTCCGAATACTGGTGGGCCGACCTAGAATGCCCGCTACCCTTTGCCCGCGCTTGCTATAACTTAACGAGTCATGGATTTCCCCTGCCTTAGAGACTTCGATCTCGTAGCGAGGGTCAAACTTCTCATCAGTTACTACCATTTCTTCAACGTCGTGGCTTAAGAATGCTTTGATAGACGTAGTACCGCTACTGCCGCCAGTCCTATCAAAGCCCCAAAAATACTCTCGCCCCGTACCATCCTTTGTAACTTTGTACTTCAAAGAGTACGGCTCTATGAGCCTGGTGTAGCCATGATAACGCATCCTTAGTAGTTGCTGATTTTGACCCGCATCCATAATCTTGTTACGAAGTTCAGCAGGATAAAAGGCTAATTCTGATGAGTTACCCACCCCAAAACTATCAAAAAGACCCGAGAGGCTTGAACTGAACATACCCACTGCGTCCTCGAAGGCAAAAAGCGTTGTCTTGGGGCATACGAGCTTTGACCAGTATGCCTGCATTAAATCGAATGGCACGCCAATCAGTAGATTCTTTGCTGCTCCTGGGCTTCGCTCGAATATGGTCTTTTTGAGAAAGACCTGTACCATCTCCGTCTTATCCACCTGGATTGTTTTATCAATAAAAATGGCATGTACTAAGTCGAATAGGTCAAATGAATGCCGCCTCTGAATTAGACACTTCAACTTATCTGCCAACGCTTCCTCAAGTTTAACGGCCATAATGTCGGTCTTTAGCGATTCGGCATCAGAATAGGGGTGTATGAGTGGCGTTTTAATTGGAGGGAGGTAACGTTTGTCAAATTGGGCAATGTCAAGATTAACCTTCAAGGTCATTTGACTTTTTTGACCAAAGAAATCTTTGAAATAAAGGCGAACTTTGTAAGACGATTTCTTGTCATCAATAAACACCTCGTCTTTGAGTTCGTTTTTGTCTTGGTCGAACTGTATGCCTGTTTGCGAAGTAATGTATTCGCAAATACCATTCAGCTCACGCATAAGATTGGTAGGATCAACGCCAGTTTCAGTAGTGAAATCTAGATCATTAGAAAATCGGGTAGAGGGATAGTAAGCCTTGCGATATAAATTACCCCCCTTGAGGACTAGTTGGTTAGCGAGATTACTTTGACGATATAGTCCGGCCAAAATCCAACTAAAAATATAATCCCGCTGAACATTGCTGGTGTGGATGCCCTCTGCATCTGCTTTTGCCTGTATTTCTTCCGGGGCTATCACGCAAAACTCCTAATATGATATTCTCACCATCTATCATATTATAGCGCAAGTTCATCTAGCGGGGCGGTGCTTTTAAGTTCACGGGGCGTACATCACCACTAACCCATGCACCGCCATCCACGCTGTAATCTGGTACAACACTTCAAGCTCTACAGCACAAGTAACATACATCGTCCGGCACTGCGGCGGCCATTTTAGGAAGTCGTCAGCGGTAGCAAATAATACGTCAGCCTGCGGCTCGTCAATCGGAGCCTTCGCCGTAAATACCATTGATTGCATACGCGGTATCTCGTAGGTCAGTTCCAGTATGCGGGTGGCATCGAGCGTGCTTGAGCGCTCTCGGCGTAGTTGTCGTTCAATCTGCATCCATTGTTTGCGAACGGCAGCCAACATGGATGCAGGTTTGTCCGTAACTACCGCAACCTTGCCGCACATCATGCGCGTGTAGAGGTGCTTTGCCAGGTCACGCGAAACTGGCGCACTACCAGCAAAGCGTTGCTCACGGTAAAGACCATGCATTACCACCCCCAATGCTTCTTAGGCCGCTCGGCTCCATACCCGCGTGAAGCATCCGCAACCGTTCACGCGCAGCAAAGTCTATCCAGCCGGTTATGTATTTGTTGCCCTCCCAAAAATGGCTATTGCAGGCGAAGCGCTGGCGGTTGTCGGTGTCAATAAAGCCAGCCGTAGCCTTGTCGAGCGGAATGTCTTTTTGGCAGATCGTACAGGCTACTACCTCTTGAAGTACAAGATCGTTCGGAAATTGAACTACCGGCATAGGCTAATTTCTGTAATCTTAACAATACGTAAAACCCTCATCTGTAGAAATGATACAAAAAGTCAAAAAGTTTGACAAGTTGTTTGTGTAACAAACTGTCAACATTACCTACGCTAGAGGTATGAATCCGCAAGAAAAGAAGTATCTACAAGCATTTGGCAAACGATTGGCTGAAGTTCGCAAGAGTCGCGGCCTCACGCAAGAAGGGCTGGCCGAGATGCTGGATATTAGCTCGGTTTCCATAACCTATCTTGAGACTGGCAGGCGTTGGCCTCGGCTTCTGACTTTGCAGAGGATAGCCAAAGCGCTAAAAACCAACGTTTCAGATTTATTTAAAGGCTTGTAACCCGCTTATCTACACAAGTTCAATAAATCTGAATCTGATATGATGTTCTAATGATCAATTTACAAGACTTCTGGAACAAAAACAGTGCACGCATCCCTGACGACAAGGGACATTCGATTTACGCCGCCGAAAAAGAAACCGACTTCCCTAGAAACGCAATGGTTTGCGATCTGGGTGGTGGGACTGGCACGGACAGCATTTATTTTCTGAGTAAGGGGCATCGTGTTGTATTGGTTGATATTGCAGACGAACCGCTTGCGAAAGCTGAAGCCCAAGCCGACAAGCTCAGTTATGCGGATAGGCTCAAAACCGTGCAATGTGACTTTAGCCTCGGCACATTACCGCTTGAAGATGCGTCTTTTGACGTAGTCTATTCGCGTTTAGCATTGCACTACTTTGAATCCAAAGTTCTGTCCAGGCTATTCGCTGAAGTTTATCGAATACTACGCCCGAATGGCTCAACCTATCTCACGCTTAAGTCGCCCGACGATGCTGCTGAAATGGCTTTTCTCGCTACCACCGCAAAAGAAACTGAGGAAGGCGTATTTGACGAAGAAGGTCGTATTAAAACCCGATACACAATTGAACGTCTTAAAAAGATTCTTTTAGATGCCGGTATACCAAGCGACAAGTTTGAAGTTGCTACATATACAGAAAAACTTGGCAACGATAATGATGTAGTTAAATCTGGTAATGACGAATTTATCGTCAACCAGGTCATCATTAGGAAATAGTGCAGGGCCAACCGCTACTTTCTCTTCTACCCCTTTAAGATTCTCATTGAGGGCGCTACAACGCACATCAAATATTGCTCAGTAGAGCCGTATCTGTTACCGTTAGCTTGTAAATATTTCAAAAAGTGTTGTGATTATGCTTACCGTTATGGCTTCGTTTGCGCCCGTTGATTTCTTCACCAGACTACTAGGTAATACACCTTTCGAGATTGCCGTTAATAGCGCCCTCATGGTGCTCATTGGATATTTTGCCTATCGCTGGATACTTGAACCGGTTTACGATGCGCTCAGAGGCATGGTCAATTTTTGGATGCTACGCAAACGCAAAGCGGCTTACTTGGAAATTACACCGCCACAGCAATCCACAAAGTCACCGATTGCGACAGAGCAGCTTGTTACGATCTTGCAGCGACTTATCGGCAAATACGGCACAATGTCGCTAGAAATGGTTGCAACACACAAAGAAGGCATCCGTTATCTTATTCGTACCAATCCTGACGACGTAGCGACGCTACAACGCCAGCTTGCGGCGTATCTGCCCGATGCCCGCTTCCGCGTGCTCAACGACGACGCAGAGCTGCCGGGCGCTACTGCCGACGGCATGTATTGCCGTGTGCATGAAGTTAAGCTGTCGCGGCATTACGCCTATCCGCTGCAAGGCCAAGACGATCTAAGCCAAAGTGACCCTGTGGCTTTTATTGTAGGCTCCATGACGAAACTAGAGCCAGGCGAGGCGGTGGCAATGCAAATGGTGCTCGCGCCGCATAGCTCCTACTGGACGAACAAGCTGCACAGCAAAATCTTGAGTAAAGGCCACGCGATTATTGACCACAGGATTAGCTATTTCTTGCGCCGGTTCTGGCTGGTCTGGGTGATCACCGCATTCATTGGCTACTATTCCAACGATATTAAATTAACGCTTTCGTGGGCGCTTATCTTGCTATTCGCCGCGTGGATTATTCCCAAGTTCAGAGGCGAGGACGAGCCAGAGCTAACGCCAGCCGTACAAGAGCTGTACGCAACCATTCTTAATAAGCTCGGCCAGCCACTATTTAGAACCGACATCCGCGTGTTGTTGGTGGCGGATTCGGGCGAGCGGCTTAGTGAGCTATCGCACGGCATCACAAGCTCGCTTGCGCCTTTATCTTCGACGTTCCAAGAGCTGTATGTTCCTCGGTTATATCCTGACTGGCTGGGCCAAAAGATCGGCATGTTCAAAGTGCGGCACCGCGTGCCGTCATTCCTAGTCATGGATTCAAATATTCTCTCAGCATCGGAGCTGGCAAGCATTTACCACTTCCCATACGGCACGATAACTACAGAGGGCATGGTGCGTTCGCATAGTCGCACGCTGGCCGCGCCGCTCGGCATCAAAGGCGGCGAGTTTGACGTTGTGCTTGGCCGCAACCACCATCACGGCACAAGCACGGACATTGGTTTGACCGCAGCCGAACGTGAGCGCCATGTTTACGTCATAGGTGGTACGGGCAATGGCAAGACGACCATGCTGCAATACGCCATCGTGCAGGATATTCAGAATGGCAAAGGCGTGGCCGTTATTGACCCGCATGGTGACATGGCCGAAACTTTGCTGCGCTACGTTCCAAAAGATCGCATCAACGACGTTATTTACTTTAACCCCGATGACCTGGCGCATCCTATGGCGCTTAACCTGCTTGAACTGCGCCCAGATTTGAGCGACGACGATCTGCTGCGCGAAAAAGACCTTGTGACCGAAGCTGTGGTGTCGGTATTCCGTAAAATCTTTTCAGAGGACGATAGCGGCGGTCACCGTATTGAGTATGTGCTACGCAACACCATACAAACTGCGCTTACCACAGAGAACCCGACGCTATTTACGATCTTCGACTTGCTCAATGACCCCGCCTACCGCAAGACAGTCTTGAGCAAGTTAGAAGATAAAGACCTCAAGAACTTTTGGAAAAATGAGTTGGGTAAGGCTGGCGGCTTCCAGCAAGTCAAAATGGTGGCTGGTATCACGGCAAAAATCGGACGCTTCCTATTTTCTGCCTCAGCCAAGCGCATCCTTGAGCAGCCTAAGTCATCCATTGACTTTGACGAGATCTTGAACGGCAAAATCCTGATCTGCAATTTCTCGAAGGGTTTGCTCGGTGAAGATACCTCACAACTTTTCGGCATTACCGTACTGGCAAAATTGCAGATTGCCGCCTTGCGCCGCGCCCGCGTAAAGCAGGGCGAGCGCAAACCGTTCTATCTCTATGTTGATGAGTTCCAAAACTTTGCCACACCAACATTCGTACAAATGTTGTCCGAAGCCCGCAAGTATAAACTGTTCCTTACGATGGCGGAGCAATCCACCTCGCAACAAGACGAGTTGCAAACAGTGAACATTATTCTGGCGAACGTCGGCACGGTGATTTGCTTCCGTACCGGCAACCCTGCCGATGAGAAGCTGGTATTGCCACTGTTCAAACCGCATATTAACGAAGGTGAGATTGCTAACTTACCGTCCTATAATTTCTACATGCGAATAGCCGCCGTTAGGTCGCAAGAGCCATTTTCGGGCGAGACAGTTCTGCTAGAGGATGGTGGTAGCAAAAAGGTGGCCGAGAAAGTTATTATCGCTTCGCGTAATAACTATGCGTCAAAACGTGCCGCGAAGGTTGCGCCCAAGAAAACCAAAGCAAGCCAGAAGCAAGACGATCAAAAAGCACCAGAGGACGAAATAGAGCTACTACTGACAACCGACTAGCTTTTGCTTCCTTCGGCCTTAATCTTTTTCAAAAGCGGCTGGCCGTTCTTCTGATCTTCCAGGATTGCATCAACTATTACATTCGCCAAAAACTCTATCCGCTCCTGAGTGGTCATGTTGACGGTATGAGGCACAGAGCTATTTTTGTTCTTTGAGCCTTTAGGTCTTGGCATTCTTGCTTAGCCCTCGACTTCCACAATTTGTCCGCCGATATCCGCGCACTCGCCAGGAGCAGGCTTTGCAAAGATTACCGAACCTGCGCCGTGCTTAATTTCAACCTCTCGTTTAAGCCGTGCCGCCAACGCCATGGAGCCAGAGCCATTACCTTGCGCTTCTGGGATATCCCAATCACTTGCGAATGTGCGAGCACGGATTAAGCCCTTGGCTTCATCAATCCAAGCCCACATCATTGTGTGCTCTAGTGTCTCGGTCTCTTTGAGTGTGATGCGCTCGACTGCCTTAGCGCTTTCTAGCTGTTTGTAGTTCCACGGCGGCATGATGGCTAGACTGGCGCGTGCCCAGGTGAGGCCGTTGTCTTGCCAGACTGTAATTTCGCCGTCACGGCCCTGCATCTTCTCGGTTGGTTTACCTCGAAGTTTGGCAAGGAGCCAAGCAGCGCCTAACATGCCTACACCAGCAAAGCCGATCTCGCCCTGCGGGTGAACAACACTAATGTCTGCGTTGGCTAAATTGTTTACGAAGATAGTTTCGCCGGTATCTAATTTGCGAGCTATAGCTTGTCGTTCGGCGTCCGGAATGCGTCTGCCTTCGTCGATAACTACACTGGCGGCGTCGCCAAAATTGCCTTCAATGTCGGCAAAAACACGCAGGAGATGAGCGTCGCCCACTACAGAACCTTGTTTAGTTTTGGCTTGAGAGCTTCAAACACCATCTCATATCCCGCTTGATTAGGATGCAGTCCATCTTTGTAGAGATACTTGGCAATCCAGATATCTTTGTCGCAATCAACGACTACAAACTCAAAACCGCTAGCCTCACAGATTTCTTTAGTAATTGCATTGAATTGGCTCCGACGTTCGTTAGTAAAGTAGGAAACATTGCCGTCGCCAAATGGACTCGGCTTAGGGCTAACTTTAGCTTCATCAACGTAGCCGTTACTCACAAAAATAACATGCTGGCTTTTAGCTTTCAGAACTTGGCAAAGATTGGTGATTTTTTCTCTAAACGCTTCTGGCGTACACACATAATTATCCGGCGTATTCTGAGCCTTGGCATCATTACCACCAACTGAAATAAGGGTTATGAGTTCTGGGCCTCTCTGGTAGTTGTCGCATATCCAGTGGAACGTTTCGGCTACAAATTCAACGGTTGATCCGGCCTTGGCAAAGTTAAATACCTCGGCAGTCTCACCTGGACCATCTTCGCCGTACATCCTGCTGTGGACATAGGACTTTACTAGATCACCCCAGCCGTCGCGTTCTGCGCCCACTCCATATACACTGCTTGCTCCTAAGATAAAGATTTGCTTCATGGTTACTTTCCTGCAATCCCGTAGCCACCATCTACCACGAGCACTTGACCTGTTATAAAGCTCGCTTCATCACTAGCCAGGAAAATCATAGTTTCGGCAAGTTCTTCGGGCTCGGCGGCGCGTTGCAATAAGGCGGTCTTGACCTGCGCGTGTACGGCTTCAGTCCAGCCTTTGCTCATGTGGGTCTTTGTAAAACCTGGGGCAACCGCGTTTACCGCAATATGCGGAGCAAACTCTTTAGCGAGTGCAGATGTCAGATTATTAACAGCAGCTTTGCTCGCAGAGTACGCAGTTATGCGGCTTGATGCCATGTTCTCCATTCCTCGGATTGAGGAAACGTTAACGATACGGCCACTCTTAGCATTCAGCATATGCGGAGCGACAGCCTGGATAAAGTGAACTGTACCCAATACATTTACTTTGAAGACATCAAGCCAATGTTCATCATCTGATTCCAAGAATGGCGCGGAAGCGGCCATGCCAGCACAGTTTATCAGAGCGTCAATTCTTCCTGTTTTTCCAATTACTTCCGTAACTGCTGCTTCTACAGCTGATTTATCCGTTACATCGCACAGGACATACTCACTCTGTAATTCTTTCGCTAAAGCTATTAGCTCGTCAGTTTCTACGCGGCCATGCAAAATAACTTTCGCGCCATGTTTGGATGCTATGCGTGCGGCGGCTGCGCCCATGCCGCCCCGTGATGAGCCTGTGATGATTATGATCTTATCTTTAAGTGTCATTTCGCCTCCTTGTCGCTTAAATCTTGGATACCCCTGATGAAGCTCGCCGTATCTGTAAACACCAGCCCACGCATCCCGCATGCTTCCGCCGCCGTAACATTCGCTTCACGGTCATCTACGAATATAATCTCTGCGGCAGGCAACTTGAGCTTTTCCAATGTGCGGAGATAGGTATTAGGGTCAGGCTTTACGATGCCAAGATCAGCAGAGAGTACTACTTCTTCAAACAGGTCACTCAGATTGTGATCGGTAATAACTTTGAGTGTCCATTCATGTCCACCATTGGACAAGCATGCAATACGATAGCCCTCCACCTTAAGCTTCCGAACATATACTACTAGCTCGGTATCAATAACCACTTCGGCTTCGATACCTCGTTCTACATCAGCGACGGCTACGCCCGCCAGTTCGGCAGCCTTCTGGTTGAATTCTGCACGGGTAAGTTTGCCGAGGTCGCTCTGTGTACACAGCGCTTGGAACGCTGCTTTCTTTGCTTCGTAATCAGGCACTGCCTTTTTGAACCAGTTGGTAGCCATAGGCGCACAGAATACGCCAAAAAAATCGAACACAATGGCTTTATGCATCGGTTGCGTCCTGTGATGCGGTGCCGCCATTCCATGCAAGTTTAACTTTCTGACCCTTGTCGCCATCAAACTTGCCAAAGGCATACCAGTTTGCAACTGTGATCTTGTAGAATTGGTGGCCATCCGGATTAGCCGCTTCAGTCAGGATGTCGGCAGCGGCACCTAGGCGTTCTTTAAAGAGTGGCTCTACGGCCCGGCGTTCGTCCTCATTACCTAGTAGTTCGGCAGTGCCCTCAAAGTACAGCCCAAGCGGGTACTCGCCAACCACGTGCTGCTTGACGATGTTGCCCGCAACGCGAGGGTTAGCGGCAATGTCCTGGCTGTGGCGTCGGCTGGTGAGGGAGCGAAAGTAAAGATTTAGATTGTCGTCGTATACAAAATGCACTTCGCAAACCCACGGCTTATTATCCTGGCTCGTGCCGAGGGACATATGAATGATTTGCGGTAGGTAGTCGCGGATTACCTGTTCGATGTTCATTATTGATTCTCCTTGTTCAACACCATCCCAGCAGGCGCTTGATCAAGCGGCATAACCTCAATATTGTCGATATTTACATGAGCCGGTTGGTTGATGACCCAGGCAATAGTATTTGCAATGTCTTCGGCCTTAAGCGCTTGCCAACCTGCGTAATAGTCCTTGGCTTTTTGCTCGTCCTTGAAGCGCACGATAGAAAATTCTGTCTCGGCTGCGCCCGGCTCGACGTTAGTAACCTTGACGCCTGTGCTGAATAGATCGGTCCGAAGATTGCGCGAGAACTGCCTCACAAACGCCTTTGTCGCGCCGTAGACGTTGCCGCCTTTGTACGGCACAGTAGCGGCAACCGAGCCAATATTGATAATAAGACCGCTCTTTTGCTTCTTCATGATGTCGAGCACGGGCCGGGTGACGCGCAGTAAGCCTTTGATGTTGGTGTCTACCATTTGCTCCCAATCCTCAAGAGTAGCTTCTTGGGCTGGCTCCATGCCAAGTGCAAGTCCGGCGCTGTTTATGAGCACGTCAATGGAGCGGTAGCCATCGGGCAGTGCAGCAAAGAAGTCCTGCACTTGTTTGTTGTCCGTGACGTCAACGGCAGCAGTATATACATCCGTGCCTAGTGTGTTTTTGAGTTCGTCGAGCCGGTCTTGGCGACGAGCCAGAAGAATGAGCTTATTGTCCTTAGCGAGTAGTTTTGCAGCGGCCAGGCCAAAGCCGGAAGTAGCCCCAGTGATAAGTATGGTTTTCATGCTCTAATAATACCCTATCTGATGGGCTCAAACATATTTGCCAGCGGCAAATATGTGACTTCCCATTTGAGTACAAATGAGAAGTTCTAATTGTCCGCTTCTGGTAGCTTGGTGAGCGCCACGGGTTTTAGTGGCTCATCCGGGTCATCCCCCTCCTCATCAATTGGAAACCAGACTTTACCTTTGTATTTCGGGTTAAGGATGTGTTCGAGCCTGGTAGTGGCAAATTTGATTTCTTCGTAGCTTTGTCGGAGTTCGTAAGCTAGGCGCTTCCGCAGCCGCTTGTGTACGCTTTTGTTCTCGACGACCATAAGGATGGTTAATGGTATATCGCAGTGGGCTTCCCAATCACCACCACTGGAATAATCTAGGTATTTTTTAATTCTACGGATGAGCACAAAGAACGGCTGTGTGTCCTCAAAGATATCCAGGAAGAAATGCCGGTCAGCCTGACCTTTTCGAAGGTGTATGTAAGCGTCTTGTAATGGGTTTGGGAAGAAGTCGTACTTTTCGTAGTTGAGCTGGTTCTTAGTGAAGTAGATAAGCTCGCTTTGCTTTGGATGTAGTGCCTTGAGCGCCAAGTAGACACTGAGAACGTTGCGGCAATGGGTAATAAAGCCTTCGGAGGCATCTTTACTGGCATATAGACGCTTCATGTTGAGCGGTTCATCTGGCTTGCGCTCGATGTTCGTAGCAAACGCTCGTGCGCCTGCGGGGGTCAGGTAGTACGCGGCTGGCTTGCCTTGCAGCTTGTAGGATTTGTCGTAGCGCTTTGCAATAAGGTCTTGGTCTTCGAGTATCTTCAGGCGCTTTTGTACTGCCTTGGCATTGGGCTTACCTTGAAATTGCGCGATCTGCTCACTACTGGCAAACCTAAAACGGTAGAGCATTTGCAGTACCTCTACTTGTTCCTGATTTAGCTTTTTACGATACTTTGGTTCTGATTTGCTTGGTTTAGTCGTATTGGTGGTTAGTGTAGTTTCAGTCATTAGCTTTAAGTATGTTTATAGAAAGTTAGTATTGTTGGTTATAGGTTTTTTACTGGATTTTGGGTTGCTCGATATATGGCTAGTATTATTTTTGCCAAACCCACCTACTCCTATATTTATATAGAAAGAAAACGAGAAATGGAAGTTATATTTATATCTGTAGAGTAAATACAGTAGGTTGGGTATCGGGGGAGTACTTTTTAACTACCCTCTTGGAAAGCGATAATCCACTCCGCAAGCTCATCTTTGCCAATTAAAACGCAGTCGTTGCTGTCGGCAAGAACTTTGGCCGGGCGGCTAAACGTGCTGTTGGTGACAACCATTGAACGCTGGCAGTTGTATTTATTCAGGGCGGTTACGACTTGGCGCACGGCCTCGGCTTTGACCATGTTGCTATAGCGTTTTACTTGCACGCCCCAGCGGATGCCGTCTTTTATGGCAATAACATCTACGCCAAGATCGTAACGCTCTGTGAGAGTTACTTTGTTGTAGCCCTGGCTTTTTAGTAGTTCAGCCACATACTTTTCAAAGGCTAGGCCGTCCATGTAGTCGGTGTCAATCAAGTTTAAGGCGCGTAGTTTTTGCTTCTCGTGCTGTGAGCGCTTGAATTGAATAAACAGCACGAGGCCAATAATTAAGCCGACCAGCAATAAGCCGCCGCTAATAATCAGGTTAATCGTTTCGGCGGACAGTTTATTGTAGAGCGTAACCACGGCAATAATACCGACGAGCAGCAATGTACCAGATATGCCGTCGTTCTTGCGGCGTCTGCGATAGTAGCGGCGTGACATGCCCCTACTATAACAACATGTAAAGGTTTTTTGGAAGCCTGGTACAATTAGGACATGAGTTTACCCACAATGCCCATCCCAACAAATGATAAGAGTAAGACGGCTACGATGCTGCGAAAGATGGATGCCGAAGCTAAAGAACAAGGCAAGTCTGGCTGGCTAGAGCTGATGGTGGAGCAATCACCAGATATGGCTGATATTTTTAAGCGGATGGTAGAAGCTGAGATTGCGGCCAAAAAAGAGGGACACAAAAAGCCAGGCTGCGAGCTATGCGAGACCAGCGCTGCGGCTTCTTAATTAGCCTTTTGAAATCTAGCTCTTCATACTATAGCAGCCGTGTTGCATAGTAATGCTGTTTAGAAAAACATAAGCGCAATGGATAGTTGCATTTGTCAATCGCCACGAGGTAAAATGTTGACAAATGACCCGCAAAGAAATCCAACAATTACTCGAAAGCCTTAACACAGAGTTGAAGGCTGAGATTGAATCTTCTCGCGGCAGTCTCAAAGAAGCAAAATCTATTACAACCCAACTAAATAACCTGCTGATAAAGGTTACGGGGTGGCTGGCGAAGCTCGAAGACCCACAAACAGGTGTTGATGTGCGGCTGAGCGAAAGCGCTGCTGCCTCTCTAAAAATCAGCGATGCCGCGACTCAAGCGGAAACGACCCTGGCCACTGTGCAACAAAATTTGGCCACCGTGCAACAGAACATTGCAACCATGCAGGCTGCCTACACCGAGTTCGAGGCGACCAAGGCCAAGATCGACGACCCCGATACCGGCCTCGAGGCGCTGTTGCAAACCGCTAGGCAATACAAAGCCCAAGTGCAGGCCTCTGCTACCGAGGCCGCAAGCCTAGAGGCCAAAATCAAAGCAAATTTGGCCACCGTGCAACAGAACATTGCAACCATGCAGGCTGCCTACACCGAGTTCGAGGCGACCAAGGCCAAGATCGACGACCCCGATACCGGCCTCGAGGCAATACTTGAAAGCTCGCAGGGCTTAAAAGACGATCTGGCCGCTATCAGTAAAGAAAGCGAAACGATCTACAAGGAGATTTCGCGTTATAAGGATTCCGCCGCCAAACACATTGCGAGCATCGAGGCCATTAAAGACAGCTCGCAGCAAGCGTTTGATAACATACAAGAGAATGAAACCGCAAGCGAAAGCCTGAAAGAAAAAATATCTAAGATTTTCGAGCTCGTGTCGCAGAGCGGTCACGCCAACTACTTTGACAAGCGCAGAAAAAAGCTGGTTATTGCGAGCTGGCTATGGTTGGCATTTGCCACTATATGTTTCCTGATCGCAGTTAAGCTTGGCTTAGATCACATCGCACCTCTTGTAAATACTACAGTTACCAAACAAGGCGACCCCTCGCAAATAGCAATAGAAGCCCTGATTGTCAGAACCGCGCTTATTACCCCTCTGTTGGCGCTTGGGGTATTCGGCATCAGAAATTACAGCAAAGAGCGGCGGCTTGCAGAACAATATGCGTTTAAAGCAGTTTCGGCTTCAACGGTAGAGGGGTCAATCACGCTTCTTGAGCGCTCACTCGATAAAGTACCGAATGAACTCAAACACGAGAAGATTACCGACTTTGCGATTGAAACAATTCGCTGCATCCATCTTGAGCCGCAGGAGCTGGCCAAGACAAGCCGCTTCAAGTTCAATGCCGGGAACAATATTATGAAGCTTGGTGGCGAGTTAAGCGACAACATCGAGCAACTCAACAAAAATATTCAGACTATCGCCAGGGATAAGCCTAAATAGGTACGTTACAGAGCCTTCTTAGTGAGCGTCTTGTAAGTTAGTCGTTTGCCATTCAGATTACCAAACCATTCCTCAAACCGTTCGCCGTCAGTCATTTCTCGCGTATTCCAGCGATAACTGTATTCGTCACAGTATCTTTGTAGGTGCTTCGGGCTGACATGGTGGTAAATGCCATTAATACCACGCTTGAGGTGTGACCAAAATGATTCAGCAGTGTTCGTACTTGCCATACCGTTCACGAACTCCTTAACGCCATGATTTACGCTTTCGTGCTTGTAGCCAATCTTCGGCAAAGTGCGGTAGGGCATGTGCTCGTCAGTGTAGACCGTAGCGTCAATATCAATGTGCTTGCGAGCCAAACCCATGAGGGTGGCGCTGCCGGTGTCACTTGTAACGACAGCGTGTAAGTTGCCGCCTCGCTCCACCATGCCGACGACTGGCGCTTTGCTGTTCTTGCTACCGAAACCTTGAGCGCCTTTGCCGGTCAGAGCTTTCGTGCGCTTATGAGTATGCTTGTTACTATCTTTGCCGCCTATGTAGGCTTCATCCATTTCTACAGCGTCTTTGAGTTTTTCAAAGGTGCCGTTCTCGAAGACATAGCGGATGCGTTGCAGCATAAACCAAGCTGTCTTTTGGGTGACGTTTAGATATTTGGCAAGTTGGATTGATGAGATTCCTTTCTTTAGGCTCGTGCAGAGGTAGATAGCAAGGAGCCATTTCTGTAGTGGAATCATACTGTCTTCAAATATCGTACCCATACGGACGGTGAAGGGCTTGCGGCACTCGGCACATTTGAGGCGGCCACTGGCGAGCTTGTAGGCCTTGATGCCGACGACGCCGCACTTAGGGCAGATGATCTCATTTCCCCAACGCTGCTGTGCAATAAACTCCGCACATTTTGTTTCTGTGGCAAACTGGTTGAAGAAGTCGATGAGATTACCCGCATTCATACTCTTAGTTTACAGGAGCAGTTTGGTAACGTCAAGTATATAATTGCCAAAACTTATGATATAAGTTATGGACTTATGTCTGAGTTGCCAGCTTTTGCTAATTATGTTCCCGATGACCGCAGTGTCTGCTATCGGCGGGCCGGCGACGTCGTGACGCACGTTGTTGCCAAGAGCGGCGTTGACGTTGACGAGTTGACTCAGGAACGCTGGCGCGAGTGCGCCGGCCTGATGCGCGAGTACGATACCTTCGCCGACGAAGTGTGCCCCGACAACGGCCAAGCCCTGGCCGTTTTGCGGGACTTTTCGCTGTTTGCCCCGCGCTACCCGGAGCTGCGGCCCGACTCCCTGGGTCAGCCTGCCTTTGATACGGTGGCAGACCATGTGCAGACCATTTTGCACCTCGGCGGCCTGATCGCTACCGAAACCAGCGTCGACCGCTACATAGACCTGCGCAAAGAAGAAGCAGCCTACACCGTGCGGGCCTTTGGCGCCGCCGCGACCAGCCATGTGCAGCAGCAAGATGCGTTCCCGGCGGCCATGCAGCGTGTTACCGCCCTGTCGATTACCGCCAACATGGGCGATTCCATTTTAGACGCGCGCGGCGACTTCCAAACCGGCAAGTCGCAGTTGCCGCCGTCGTGGGAGCTGTACAAGAAGCTCCTTTTGGAGGCTGCCCGAAGCGGCAAGCCACACATCGGCTACGTGCTGGACGGCGAAGGCGTTAAGTTGCGCGCCAAGATGATCCGCGACCGCGTGGTGAACCGGGTGCGGCATGGCGTCACGCCGTATTCCAACCTACACGTCGCCATGTCGTTTTTGCGGGGCAGGCAAGCCCACCCAGGGCAATAGCCGCATTTTCGAACTTCCTTTTCAGCTGGTTATCTGGTAAAATAGCTCCTTGTAGAACGGGGCTATAGCTCAGTTGGCTAGAGCGCCTGCATGGCATGCAGGAGGTCTGGGGTTCGAGTCCCCATAGCTCCACCAAATTCGACACAAATCAAACGGGCACGCGCGGCCCGTTTTTTGTATACTTGACATGTTGGCGTAATTTGAAATACTTAACGTGTTAAGTAAATAAGGATGCCGTATGGCCGAAACGACGTATACCCTGATTACCGGAGCCAGCAGCGGCATCGGCAAAGAGCTGGCCGCGCAAGTCGCGGCGCACAACAAAAATATTATTATAGTGGCCGAGCAGCTGCAGCCGCTCGAAAAAGTGGCGCGTGCTGTAGCCAAGCAATATGGCGTCGAAGCGGTAGCCATCGCGCAGGACCTGAGTAAGCCGGGCGCCGCCCAAGCGCTATTCGATGAAGTGAAGCGCCGAAAGCTCGCAGTCGATACCCTGATAAACGATGCTGGTATCGGCGCCTACGGCCCATTTGGCGAGAGCGACGTGCAGCGGATCGCCGACATGCTCAGCGTTAACGCCATCGCGCTGACGCAGCTGACGCGGTTGTTTTTGCCGGAGCTGGCCAAACTGCCGCGCGCCCATATTATGAACGTCGCGTCTGTGGCCGGCTTTTTGCCCGGGCCCTATATGAGCGTGTACTTTGCCACCAAGCACTACGTGCTGGCGTTGAGCGAAGGGCTGCGCGCCGAACTCGGCAATAGCAGTGTAAGGGTGACCTGTCTGTGCCCACCGCCGGTGCAGACGCCGTTTGTAGGGGCGTCACACATCGCCAAGGCAAATTATATGGCCACCACCAAGGTTACGCCGGCCCGAGTTGCGGCCTATGGCTACCGCGCTATGCTGCTGGGCAAAGCGGTGGCGGTCTACACGCTGCCGTACAAGATTTTGACCGCGCTGTTGGTGCGCATCACGCCGCGTTTCGCGCTGCGCCGCTTGCTGCTCAGGCTGAACACCCAGGGCCGCTAGCATTTGCTATGCTAAGGGCATGGTAAAAACACCGCACGAACCGATCGACGTCGTAGACGAACAGAACAAGATTTTGTATCAAACCACCAAAGCCGACGCCCACGCCAAGGGACTGCTGCACCGCACGGTGATCGCCGGCGTGCGCGACAGCCGCGGCCGCTGGACGCTGGTAAAACAAGCCGCCGACCGCCAGGACGCCGGCCAGCTGGTGTCGCCAGTGGGCGGCCACGCCCGCGCCGGTGAAACCGAAGAAGACGCCCTCCGCCGCGAAGCTCTAGAAGAAATCGGCTTGGCCGAGTTCGATTTTGTGCTCAAGGGCCGCACCATTTTCCAGCGTGAAGTGCTGGGCCGCAACGAAAACCACTACTTTGTCATGTACGAAATCCTCACCGACGAGCCGCTCAACCTGGGCGACGAGGCCGTAGACCAAGAAACGTTTAGCGAAAGCGAACTGAAGCGCGCGCTGCGCGACAATCCCGCCCGATTCGGCGACGCCTACCACTTCATCGTGCGCGAATTTTACCCGCACCTGCTGTAGCTTTGGTATGATGGAATAAGCATGAATCGCAAAATTTGGATTGGCCTGGCGTTGGTTGCGTTGTCGTATGCCGAGCTGTTGATCCCCAAAGATTGGGCGGCCATCAACCACTTTGCCGCCGGCTTCCCGTACAGCGGGGCGGTGGCGTTGTTTGTATTTGGCGTGATTTTTTTGGGCGAGGGCTTGGCCGAGCGCTTTGGCGCTGTGCCGCTGTTGAGTCTGGCGCGCGGCGGCTTTTGGCGCGCGCTGCGCTTTGCGGTGATCGGCGCGGCCACCGGCCTTATTTTAGAAATTTTTGGACAATGGATCGGCAAACTGTGGTTTTATGCCTACTATCCGACGTGGTTTTACTGGCCGTCGCTGGTGCCTAGCTTTTTGCTGTACTGGGTCATGATCGTGGAGAGTTACATCGGCGCCAAGGCCGTGCTCGACCATTTTATCAAGCGCGGCGGGCAGGAGCCGGCCGACCAGCCAGTGGGTCACTACCCGTTTGAGCCAGCGCTGTACGGCACGCTGGGCGTGGCGGGCGGCTTTGTGTTTATTTTTTGTACTATTCGGGCGCTGACCAGCTATTTCTTTAATGGCGGCTATACGTTTAACGCGCTCACCGAGTCGTCGTACGGGCCGCCGCTGGTGTACATCATGCTGGCATGCGTGGGCCTGTGGGCAGTGGCCGAAGCGCTGCTGTATGCCGCGCAAAAACCGTCGTTGCTGCGCAGCTTGCTGCATGGCTACTTTGTGCCAGTGCTGGCCGTGCTGGTTGCCGCGGTGGTGACGTCGGTGGTATGGGAATCGCAGAACGCCATGGTGGACTACTGGGTGTATACGCACTGGCCGTGGCCGGACCTGCGGGTGTTTAACGTGCAGCTATCGGTGCTGCTGAGCTGGCCGCTGCACTATTTGGTGCTTGTTTCGTTGCCGGCGGCGATTGTGCCGGCTTGGGCGCCTGCCTTTTTTGCTCGGCCTCGCCCTGCGGCGGTAAGCGGCCGGTCTAAAAAGACCAAGCACTATGACTGAGGACTTCTCCGGCGTTTGGCGCTGCACCTATTGGTACACCAGCCAGCGGCGCGGCCCCGGCGAGTACGAAAGCAGCCACCTCATGCTGGCGCAGCGCCGCGGCAATCAATTGGTGTTTGAGAATTTGCCGGGCGACGACGGTTCTTACTTACTCGTGCATTTGCGGCTGGATGGCCGTATCGCCAGCGGCAGCTGGGAAGAAAACGCCTCCGACGACGGCCCATTTAAGGGCGCGCGCTTTTACGGCCCGCTGCAGCTGGTGATAGACGAAGACGGCAAAGCCTTTCGCGGCATGTACCTGGCGGCGGGCAGGGGCATGTACGTAAAAGCCGGCAAGTGGGAGATCGTGCACGAGGCGTTAGAGTCGCCAGAATACATCAAGACCGCGCGGCAGTGACACGACCCCGGTTTTATGCTAATCTCATGCTATACAAACTGCGGTAGCAGCTTGGGGCATTAGCTCATTTGGTAGAGCGCCTGCATCGCACGCAGGAGGTGGGCGGTTCGAATCCGCCATGCTCCACCAATGTGATATTTTTGGACGCCAGGGTGGGCGTCCTTTTTATATAGTGAACGTGTAAAGGGAGAACAAGCATGCCAATGGGCCAAGAACATCTGCTCACCGACGAGCCGATTCGTATTTGTCCGCGCGAGCGTTTGTGCGACGTGCCGTGCCCCGGCCCGGCGCGCGCCGACGTGACGCTTGAAGGCCCGCTGCTGCGCGGCGTGGTTTCTGGCCCTGGCTGCGTGGAGTGGTGCGGCCGCTTGGCCATGCCGGCGATGGTGGCCGAGGCGCTCGGAGAGCGGCCGCTGCCAAATGTACTAGCGGCCTAGAGCAGGGTCGCTACCGAACGGATTGCGATCGGTAGCTTAAATTACAATGAAAGTTAATTGCTTTGCTTGGGAACCTGCCGTATATATGAGCTCAGATTAACCATAACCCGGGGGTTACCCATGCAAACGCTACACAACGGCCTGCAACGTAAAACGTTGGAGGGCTTGCGTCGTTTGCTGCATATAGGGGTACTGCTGGTATTGGTGGCGTCCAGCTTTTTGCCGGCGGCTACGGCTTACGCCGCCGAGCACCCGGCAGCCGCGGCCGATTCCGTGCAGTCGCACATCAAGCAACCGCCAGCCGACGCCAACAAGAAGCCGGGCACCAACTACCCCGGCGCCACCGCACCCACCAAGTCCACTCAACCCGTGGCTGCCGACGTTGCGCTGGCCCCAGGTCTGACTTCCTTACTCGGCAAGGGCCCTGCCGTGACCGCGACCGAGCCGCTGGCCACCGGCAAGCCGCAAAAGCCGACCTTCCAACCCCACGAGTTGACCACCAAGCGCACGGCCACCAGCACCGTCCACCTCAACAAAGACGGCAGTCAAACCGAAACGCGTTACCTGACGCCGCACTTCTACCAGAGCGGCGGCTCTTGGCAATCCATTGATACCTCGCTCATCGAGGACAAGAACGCCGCGGACGCTGGCAGCACGGTCGGCAAGGCGTGGGGCACGGTCGAGAGCTGGTTTGGCGGCGCGCCGAGTACCTACAAAGTCGCCGGCAACTCTTGGCAGGCGCGCTTCGCCGCCTCAGACGACCCTGCCGGCATGGCCCGGGTGCAACAGGATGGACAGACGGTCACGCTCCGCCCGCAACATGCCAACAGCGTGGCGCCGCAAATCACCACGAATAAGAGTGGCGTGCAGGTAGCGCGCTACGTGAACCTCTGGCCGGGCATCACCGTCGACTACCAGGTACAGAACAGCTCGCTCAAAGAGTACGTGCAGTTGGCAGACAAGAACGCCACGACCACCTACTCCTTCGCGGTCGACGGCGCGGCGCTCGTACCGGACGCCGCCAATCCCGGCGGCTATAGCCTGCACGGCGCGCTGCAAGGCAAGTTCAGCATCGCGCCGCTGACCGTCACCACCCAGGCCGCCGGCCCGGTAACGCAAGCAGTCATAGCGCAGTCGTTCACCGGCGGCATCCTGACCGCCAGCCTGGACAGTGCCTGGCTCAAAGCCCTGCCGAAGACCGAGTTCCCGGTGATCGTCGACCCGACCTTCTGGGGCACGACCGTAGGCAGCAACTTCACCGCCTACAAGTCCGACGGCTACAGCTGCGGCTACAGCACCTGCGAAATGAACGCCGGTGCCGTGTCTAGCGGCGGCTGGAAGTACTGGCGCAGCGTCATCAACGCGCCGTACACCCAGGCGGCGGGCAAGACATTGCTGAACGCGACGCTGCACCTGGAAGCCGACCCGTACTACGGCGTCACTGACGGCCACGTCTACACCGTTTCGCACGCCGCCTGCCTGGGCTACGGCTGCATCGACACGTCCGGGCCGCAGCCGCAAATATGGCTGACCGACCACGCCGACGTGGACGTCACCGCGATCTACCAGTCGCTCATCAACACCGGCGCTCACTACGACGGCCAGCTGATAGTGAACGGCGAGGAAAGCACCTGGACGTCGTGGAAGGCCTTCGACCCGGACGCCAGCTACGTGTCCTTTACTGCCGATATCGCGCCGCCGACGCCGCCAGTGGAACTGCCCACGCCCAACCAGACCTTCACCGATCCGCAGGTATCGTTCCGCGTCACGCCGGTGACTGACGACTCCTCCGAGAACGACGTCGTGCAGTACATGTTCCAAGTAGCGACCGGCTCCGACGGCTTCACCGGCACCATAGTCAACTCTGGGGTGATCAGCGCCCCGCAATGGACGGTGCCCGACGGTGTACTCCAGGACGGCACCACCTACTACTTGCGGGCTTACGCTTGCGACTACGTCTGCGGCACGCCCAGCGCCGCGGTGCCGTTCAAGATCGACATGCGCCTCGGAAAAGACAATACCCAGACATACGACACGTTGGGGCCGCTGAACGTTGACCTGGCTACTGGCAACCTGACCACCAGCACGGCCAGCCACACCTCCAGCGCCCTCGGCGGCAGCCTGGGCGTCACCCTGGACTACAACTCGCCCGAGCGGTCGCGGCCCGGACTCGTTGGGCAGTACTTCAACAACACCAGCCTGTCCGGCTCGCCAGTGCTCACCCGCGTTGACCAGGCTGCTGACTTCAACTGGGGGCTTGGCAATCCCGGCGCGGGTGTCAACGCCGACGGCTTCTCCACGCAGTGGGACGGCTACTTTACGGCGCCCATAACCGGCGACTACTACTTCGGCGGCAACAACGACGACGGCATGTGGATGAAACTGGATGGCACGCTGCTGTACACCAGCACGGGTTGTTTCCCCGGGGTCTGCTTCGGTAGCACGCCGGTGCACCTGACGGTGGGCCAAACGCTGCCCATCCGCGTGGCCTACTGGGACAACGGCAGCTATGCCTTCGTCCACCTGCGCACCAAAATCTATGTCAGCGGCAGCCTGGTCGACGAACAGTACGTGCCGAGCAGCTGGCTGCAAACCGGCACCCGGCCGCTCGTCCAACAAAATGGCCTCGTCGGGCACTACTACACCGACGACGGCACGCACAACTTTAGCTCCAGCAGCAACACCTTGTTTATGCAGCGCACCGACCCGCTGGTGAACTTCGATTGGGGTACGACTTCCCCGGTGGCCGGCGGCTACACCGACAACTTCATGGTCCGCTGGACGGGCTATCTCACCGTGCCGGTCGGCGGCAACTACCAGTTCGGCACGGCCAGCGACGACGGCTCGCGCATCACCATCGGCAACGACAACACCGTGATCTTCAACAAGTGGTCGGATGGTGCCGCCACGGAAGCCTGGGGCGGCACCTACACGTTGGCCCAGAACACGTCGGTGCCGATCACCGTGGACTACTACGAGCACACCGGCACGGCCAGCATGTCGCTGCGCATCAAGGCGCCCGGTGACAGCAACGGCCAGGTCGTGCCGAGCAGCTGGCTGAGCCCCAGCGCCCAGGTGCTACCGGCCGGCTGGAGCCTCGGCGTCGACCCCGATGGCAACCTCGGCTATGACCACCTGCGCGCCAACCAGAGCAGCGTGGTGCTCACCGACAGCACCGGCAGCACCCACGAGTACATCTGGACGAACGGCGGGTACAAGCCGCCGGTCAATGAGGACGGCCAGCTGGTCCGCAACGCCGACGGCACCTACACCTTCCAGGACACCGACGGCCGGACATACGTATTCAATGCCGACGGCACGCTCGCGTCCGTCACGACGCCTACCGACGACCGCCACCCGGCTGCCCTCCAGTACACCTACGGCGCCAGCCCCAGCGGCGGCCCTGGCCGCCTGACGCAGATTGCCGACGGCGTGGACCCGAGCCGCAAGGCGACCGTCTACTACAGCGGCGACAGCAACTGCGCGACGTCCCCGGCTGGCTTTGACAGCTCGGCGCCTACCGGCATGTTGTGTGCTGTCGCCACCAATGACGGCCGCAGCACGAACTTCTTCTACAAGAGCGGCCAACTTGCCCGCGTCGCTAAACCCGGCAGCGACTACACGGACTACTTCTACGAACTTCTGGCCGACGGCGGCTATCGCCTGACTGGCACCCGCGACTCCCTGGCCAACGACGCCATTGGCGCGAGCGTCCGGGCCGACGACGACACCGCCAAGACCGTCGTCGCCTACGACATCCTGGGCCGCGTCAGCAGCGTCACCCAGCCGGCCGCCACCGCCGGCGCCACGCGCATCCAAAACACCATTGAGTACTTGCCCGGCACCCTGGGCTACGTCAACGGCAACCCGGCCACCGGCTACTACGGCGCCACGCAGGAGCATGTCACCTCGGCGACCGAGCCTAACGGCTTCACCCGCCGGGTGGAGTACGACAACATCCTGCGCACTACCAAAGACACCAACGTGGCGAACTTGAGCACTGTCCAAGCCTGGGACGCGGTGAAGGACTTGCTCTACAGCAGCACTGACCCCGTAGGTCTCATGACCACCACCATCTACGACGACGAAGACCGCGCCACCGACACCTACGGCCCGGCACCGAGCAGCTGGTTTGGCACCGACAGGAAGCCCACCAGCACCTACGTGAGCCAAACGCCGCACACCAGCACCGCCTACGACGGCGGCATCTCCGGCCCGGCCGTGGCCTGGTACAACTTCAAGGACAACGGCGGCGGCAACGGCTCATTTGTGGGTGCGCCCAAGCTGCACACCACCGGCCTCGGCTCGACCACGCCGGCAACCATGTACGCCAACGCCGCCTCGCCGCCGGTGAGCCCGGACAGCGGCTACACCACCGGCTTTAGCGCTACCGGCAAAATCCGCGTCACCCAAGCCGGCACCTACACCTTTACCGCCTACAACGACGACGCCGTGCGGCTAGTCATCGACGACCAAACCGTCTTCGACAGCTGGAGCCGGCGCACCGAAACCGTCGGCGCCAGTACCAACGTCCGCTGGCTCGACCCCGGCAAGGCGTACCGCTTCCGCCTGGACTACGCCACGGTGGGCACGCCCGGCAGCATCTCATTGCACATGTCTGGGCCAGGGCAGAGCGACACCATTGACTTCGGCAGCTACCTGAGCCCGGACTATTCCCTGACCACCGGCGCTACTACCTACGACAGCACGCTTGGCAACACCACCACGGCCACCAACTACGGCAGCAACCCGGAGCTGGGCCTGGCGCAGAGTACTAGCGTGGATCCGTCTGGCCTCAACCTGACCACCGGCAGTACCTACGAAACCCAGGGTGCCACCGGCAGCTACCTGCGCCAGCTCACCAAGACCTTGCCGGGCGGCGCAACCACCAACTACACCTACTACGGGGCGACCGAGACACGCGACAACCCGTGCACCACGGCGACCGAAGCGTACAAGCAAGCCGGCATGCTGAAGATTAAGACCGACCCCGACCCCGACGGCACCGGCAGCCAAACCGGCCGCGCCACCGAAACCATCTACGACGACGCCGGCCGCGTGGTCGCCACCCGCTACAACACCGAGAACTGGACCTGCAACTACTACGACTCGCGTGGCCGCCTGGGCCAAACCCACGTCCAGGCCTTCAACGGCAACCCGGACCGCACCATTAACTACAACTACGCCGTCAGCGGCAACCCACTTGAAGCCGCTGTGTACGACGAGCAGGGCTGGGTCACTACCGACACCGACCTCTTGGGCCGCACCACCGCCTACACCGACACCTGGGGCGACTGGACGGGCTACCAGTACGACAGCAGAGGCAACCTCGTGCGGAAGTACGGCGACAACGGCGAAGAAATCTACGACTACGACAACTACAACCGGCAGACCGACCACATCTTTAACGGCACCACCTACGCGAACATCACCTACGACGCCTACAGCCGCATCGACCATGTGGACTACCCGGCGGCCGGGCAGCTGCGCCTGACCGTTGGCTACGACACCCTGGGCCGCGTCAACAGCAACAGCTACCGCTGGGGCAACGGCACGACCGGCCCGAGCGATGCGGTCACATTGAGCCAATCCAACCAGGTAGTCTCCGGCACGGAGAATGGCAGTAGCAAGAGCTACACCTACGACCTCGCCGGCCGCCTGACGGCTGCCACGATTGGCAGCAACACCTACAGCTACGGCTACGGCACTGAGTCCAGCTCGTGCAATTCCCTCACGGGAAACAACACCAACGCCGGTAAGGACGGCAACCGCACCACACAGACCATTAACGGCACCACCACAACCTTCTGCTATGACCAGGCCGACCGCTTGTTGTCCAGTAGTAACGCCCTCTACAACGCCCCCACGTACGACTCCCGCGGCAACATGGCGACCATTGGCACGGGCACTACACCCCTCAACCTTGGCTACGACTCCAGCGACCGCAATTCCTCGCTCACGCAGTGGAATAGCTCGGGTACGGGCGTCGGCATCTACTACAACCGCGACGTCAACAACCGCATTACCTACCGCGAAAAGGACACGATCTCAACCTGGAACTGGACCCTCGCCGGCCAATGGTTCTACGGCTTTACTGGTGATGGCGACACCCCGGACATGGTGCGTGATGCCAACTGGAACATTGTCGACCAGTACATTGCCCTGCCTGGTGGCGTCCTGCTGACCGTCCACCCGCAGCAGACAGGCAACAACGCCAAGGCGTACAGCCTGCCAAACGTGCATGGCGACGTCATGGCCACCGCCGACGCTACTGGTGCCAGCACCGGCACCTACACCTACGACCCGTTCGGCAACAAGGTCAGTACTACCTACCCCAGCAATACCATTACCGGGACTACCTACGCCTGGGTTGGCAAGAACGAGAAGGACACCGAAACCCTCTTTGCCTTAGCCCCAACGGAGATGGGGGCGCGGGTGTACCTGAGCGTCCTCGGCAGGTTTACCTCTGTTGACCCGGTGGAGGGCGGGACGGCGAACAACTACGTCTACCCGAATGACCCGGTGAATGAGAGTGATTTGACGGGGCAGTTCAGGCTTACGACCAAATGGAAGGTCGGCATAGGGATTGGCGTGGGGGCTGCCGGCGTGGCAGCCTGTTACTTCACCGATGGGCTAGGGTGTGCAAGAGCTGCCGCGCCAGTGGCGACACTAGGGGCCAAGTTCTCGAACAAGTTGGGTTCTGCTGCGTATCGATCGAGTATCGTTGGTAGGCAAAGCTCTACTTTCGGCGCCAAAGCCCTCGGTGCCAGCAAGAGCGGTTGGCTAAATAACAATAACCTCGTCCGACTCGGCTGGGGCAAGGCACCCGACGGACAAAAGGCGTTCCGATTAGTGCTTGGCCCTTCAACCTGGGCTAATCGCATCCATATTGATATACTTAAAGGGAGGTATTAGCATGAATAGTGTCATAGACAGGCTCAAGAAACTGGCCGAGGAGACAGGCTTTCATCTGGAGATAGCTCCCGAAGTAGACGGAAGCTATTCTGATGCGACGTTGCATAATGACGACATTAGCATCGATGTGGCCGTGCCCGTGCATGGCGGCGTTGCCTACGCTTACTCGTTGGAGTCTCCAGGATTGCCGCGAGAGCTGTATTCGGATAATCTGAGCAAAGATTTTACCGAGGAGCAGCGGAGTGAGGAAGTTCTCCGCAATCTGGAAGGCTTGATAAAGCGAAGGATAAAATTTCGAGCCAGGCCGACTCTTCTCGGAAAGAGTGCCGGACTCATTGACCTCCCGATTGACGGTCGGGTGCAGGTAGTGCGCCTCAAGAGCAATTACTTCAAGCTACCAAGAGATGAGTAGTGCGCCAGGCCTAGAGATGGTTCTAATGAAGTACATAGTAGCTACCGTAGACGGAGACACTGCCGACATCGAGGCGATTACCAGCGATCCAACGGGGTACGTGTCGGACATCGAGCCGATAGATGTGATCAAGGGGAACAAGATCGCCTGGGATGAAAGAGGTACGCTCTATCATTTCGGTCCCGACAAAGACCTCGGCGTATCACGGATTCTAAGGGTCCCCGTAGCGGTCGACGTGGGTAAGTGGGATTTCGAAGCCGGCGAGCCGTTTCTTGTAAAGGTCGCTGAGGGCCAGGCCGATCAACTGAAGGCCGCCCTGCTCGGTTTCCTGGAGGCAGAGCACTCGGGTGAAGCGAAACGGTCGGGGCGTCTAAGGAAAGCCGAGGCGGAATCGCACACGAGTCTCGTCGACAGTGATACGCCTTTAGATCAGCTCATTGACCGAGTCGAGGAGACTCTCAACAAGAACTGAGATGGAGAGCGGGGGCAGCAAACAAACTTCTAGATGGTAAAAATGAACATGAGTCAGAGCTTGCCTACCGTGCACGTGAAGAAGGGTAACGTCACCACCGGATGACAACCCCCTCTTCAACAGACAACAAAAGACTAATTGTCAGCCTGCCAAAGTTCGTAGGACTCTCGCTTGTAACGTTTGGTTCGTATCAACTCTACTGGGCATGGCGAGCGTGGGAGATCGTTCGCCAGTCCAAACATGAGAAGTACAGGGTGACGCCATCGGTGCGTGGCTTTTTTCTCCCCTACAGCGCCTTCCGGCTGTTGCCGCAACTCAAAGAACTGGCGGACGCAAAAGGCTACCGTGGCAATGTGGGTATGAACACCTTGGCCGCTATTTACCTTATAGCGAATCTCACTGGCTACTCTGTCGTCGCCCCCATGTGGTTGGGCGGGATCAGCGCATTGGTGATACTGTTTGTCCTATTGCCTGCTGTAAACGCCTACAACTACTATCTCGCGCATACCAAGACTAAGTTCGTAGTTCCTCGGACAAATCCACCGCTCATTATTGCGATCATTCTGTGGGGCGTCATAACACTTGGCTTTGGGCTGTGGCTCATGTCGAATACAAGTGCTCCGCACTAACCATATTGCCGCGCGGTACGCCGACAAGCGTAAGGTGCGTAGTCGGCCAAGCCGACTACCTCCGGCGCGGCACGCTGACTAGCGGCTACGCCGCTCTACCCTTGCTGCACCTCTCGGGTCCGTCGGTGAGTGGGCAGACACCGTAAGCGTTAGGCGAGAGGGATGGATGGTGGCGAGGAGGGCGTTCGCCTGGAGCGCGACCCAGTGAAGCCCTAGGGGATCGTCGTGCCCGGAGCGCTTCAACCGTCAATCACGACTGCCGTACTACCCTGGCCGCAACGATTGTAGCTACTATATTATTGGGGATTAACCTGGCCTACGCCATCAACCACATTGCCTCTCTGGGGAGTCGCGACCATGCACGCGGGCTCTTATTCTACGGTACGATCTTCATTACCCTAGTTTTTGCTCTCTTAATACCTGTTGGCCGCAGGCAAGCTCACATTATTTCTGAGATGGGATCAACAAAGAAAAGGCGGTAATAGCGTAAGGCGACTACGCCGACAAACTCTTCCGCGGCAACCTGACCAAGCTCGGCAGCACCAGCACCCCGCTCAGCTTTGGTTACGACAGTAGCGACCGCAACACCAGCCTGGTTCAGACCAATGCCAGCACCACCGGCACCGGCGTCTACTACAACCGCGACGTCAATGGCCGCATTACCTACCGCGAACAAGACACCATTACCACCGGGGCGAGTATACCCTGACGTCATGGAATAAATTGAAATGCGCGTACCACTTTTCTGCCCCCAAGGGCGAGGGCAAAACTTGCGCTAGTTATATCTGTTACTATATATTCTCTCGTATCCTCTACCTTTACAGATATACGGTGTAGGTGGGGTTGGCTAGGATTGTATTTGCCGATCCCTAAATAGAAACCAGAACAAGTAAAAAGCTAAGAAAAATAAACAAAGAAACGTAAAAAGAAGAACTATAACCAGACTTAGAAGCTATCTATATATCTAAAACTACATATGACCGAATTACCAAAGCTAACGAAAAAGCAACAAGAAATCCTAAGATTGCTATATAGATTTAGATTTCTCAATCGTATTCAGATACAAGCGTTTCTCGGGCACAAAGACCCGAAGACAATAAATCTCTGGCTCCGTGACCTTAGAGCTAAAGGGTGTGTCGAGTGGATTTATTCAACTCATTTTGCCGAGAAGACCAAGCCAGCGGTATATTATTTGGCGCTCAACGGGGTACGCCATTTGCGGACGCTTACGAGGAAAAGTAAGGGCGAAGATGACAGGATAGAAGTAGTGCCAACCTACCCGCCAGAAGAATTAAGGAAGCGCTACAAAGAACCAACCCGCAGCCAAACCTATATTGACCGTTGCGTACTGGTTGCAGATTGTGCGCTCGCTCTCGAACGCGAGGACGACGCCAACAAAGCTAGAGACAAGAGGCTACGCTACTACTACCAAACCGAAGCCGACTATTGGAGTTACTACCATTTTGTACTCGATATAGAAGATGAGCTGATCCACCCACACCTCATTTACTGTCAGGATAAGCTCAACAAAGACGGCAAGGAAGAAAAGACTGTCGAAAGTTACCTGCTTGAAGTCTTTGACCCAACACTACCTCGCTACCGCATGAAGAAACGTCTCGGCGATTATGTGAAGTTCCTTGATGACGAAGGCGATACCTGGCAGGAGCAGACCGATACCGAGCAATTACCAATTATCTTATTTGTTTGTTCTAGCATGACCGACCTTATTTACGCCAAGCGCAGAACTCGAAAACTCGTTGCTGATGCTTGGTGTTGGGAGGATGAGGACGCTGAAAAACCACGGATGCGATTTACGACGGTGGAGAAGTTGAAGCAAAGCGGTTTGTTGGCGAAGGAGATTTGGGAGCAGGCGTGAGCCAAAACAGAACTTTCATTTTGGCTTCGCAAAAGTGGAAGTCACCTGTTTGCCAAGGGCAAACAGGGCTACCCCCTACAAAGGTCGGCTAGATACCAACCACGGCCGGATAATAGGCAACACCTTTGCGGGCTGCATCGCTCCCGTGTGGTCCAGCCCCTCTAGCACCTTGACATCCCAGCCATAAGCCTTTAACTCATCAGTCTTGTTAGTGAGCGGCCCGGCTATATCTACCACGGCATTGTCCCATTTTTCACTGTAGACGATTTTATCGGCAGAGCCTGCAAAGCAGAGCTTCGGACAGGTAATTTTGGGTTGCGCCGCCCGGTCATCAAAACTTTGCAACGCCTCGTACATTGTCATAAACTGGCGTGTTTGAGGTTCGGTTCTGGTAATTTCAACACTGTCCCAGTCAAACTCACTATCGGTTTTGGGCTTGGGAGAGACAGGCTTCTTAGGTTTAAGGGTCATCTCATACGTCGCTTTTGTCACAGTCAGCATGTCGTGATAGGAGCCGTCGATGGGCGGCCAGCCACCCATAATAAGTGCCCACAATCGATCAGTCAGTATGGCTAACTGCAAAGCGCCGACTGCGAGCCAGGAATAGCCGTAGTAGGCAAACCGATCAACGCCAACCGCATCAGCCACGGCCAAAATATCGTGAGTAATGTTTTCAGGCGTGAGTGTATCAGCTTGGGGGTGGTTATCGAGATGCCCCTCATAATCAAAGGCGGCCACAGTAAAGGTATCATTCAACCCATCAATGAGGTTACGGCCCAGAGCTGGGTCCATGCCCCATTTGCGCTTTTCCTCGGCCTCTTTTCCTTCAGCAGGCTTAGGGTTGACAGGCAGTAACACTACTGGCCCGGAACCTGACACCTCCACTTCTATCTTGCTCCCATCATGGAAGGTGGCCGTTACTATTTTCATCTTTTTACCTCCTCGTTTTTAAATACATATTTTCCAGATTTAATTGATGTAATAAGTGTCTCGGTACTTTTAGCCGCATAAGTGTACGACTCCGCCCACACTCTTATAACCTCGGGATGTTTAGAAGGCACGGTGGGCACTTCCTCGGTTGGTAATTTCCGCAGAAAGCTTTCGAGATTATGCTGCGCCTTCGCTCGCTCTTGCAGTAATTCGACAACTTTCTGACGAGGCAAGTATTCCATAAAAGCAATCCCAGCCGATAGCCCCTCTAAGTTGACGTTCTTTAACGCTTGCTCCAGCAAGTCTTCAAATTCCTGCTCTCCTTGGGCGGTTAGTTTGTACTCGGTTTTGGCGGGGCCCAACTTTTGGTCATTCGAGTTTTCGGTAGCTCTAATAAGACCTTGCGATTCAAGTTGCGAAATAGCATGATAAATCGAACCAGGACGAACAACAGTCCAAGTCTCGACTCGCCAATCCGTAAGGTCACGGTAAATACGGTAGCCGTGAGCTAGCTTGCGGCGCTTTATAGCACCTAATACTAATAGTCTAACTACCGACATACCCCTGAGTGTACTTAAGATTTACGTACTAGTCAAATTTGAGTAGCATAGTGTTCTCCATGCATGTTTATTAAATCCAGGCTACAATAAGATTATGCCCGACAAACCCGACGAAGAAATCCGTAAGAACATCAAAAAGTACGAGGAGTCGTTACCCGACTCCGAACGTAATCCTACCGTCCAAGAAGATACCGAGCGCCTTATCGAACGCGCAGCCAAGCCTGTTCCAAAAGATGCGGATAAATCGCGTCCTGACGAACGTTATAGCGAAAAACAAACTCGTTCACGTAAAGCTGAAGGTACTTCGGACTGACGCAGTGGTACGTTCCGTCAATGGAGCGCTTCATCTGCGACCAAAATCCCTCAATGGTATTCGTGCTCACACCACCTTTTGAGTATTCCTCTTTGCTGTGATTGATAAAACGGTGAGCATATTCCCGCTTCACGCGGTGATAGATTTTCGATTCGTCTGTTTGTATCTCGGTGCCAAGTTTGGCCATAGCACGAATAAACGGCAGAGCTACGGTAGCATCGGCGTGCTTAGTGGTGACTGCCGATATTCTACCTTCGCCTTTCTTTTTCTCGACCATACCAATAACGGCAGTTTTGTTATCCCATTGGCTTTTCTGTTTGGCCTTCTTGCGAGTGCCACCTATGTAGGTTTCATCAATCTCAACGACACTCGAAAGCGGATTGCCGCTTTGCTGCATCATCAAGCGGATTTGCTTACACATGCGCCAAGCGGTTTTGTAGGTGACGCCGAGCGTGCGTTCTAACTCCTTGGCGCTGACACCATTACGACTGACACTAAACATATACATGGCGTAGAACCATTTTTTGAGTGGTGTATCGGATTTATGAAAGATGGTATTAGCCAAAGGACTAAGTTGGTAGCCGCAGTCATTGCATTCGTAACACTTGCGGCTACGGACACGATAGAACTTAGGAGTAACTACGCCACACTTAGGACAGGCTTTGAGATCGCTATATTGTTGTTTGAAGATGTAATCCAAGCAGGCATCATCGTCTGGAAATTGTTGGTGCAGGGTGTCGATGGTATAGCGTGGAGTTTTCATGCTCTAAGTGTATCTCATCTGTTCCATGACGTCAAGGGATAGTCGCCACCACCGGCATCTGGACAAACCAAGGAGTCTATGCTAAAATTTCGCCGAAATAGGTAATTGACCATAAATTTTAAAAAAATCAATGGTCGAAAGGTGGCAGTGAAAACGTTTCTCAAATTAATCAACGCGTTGCTTGTAATTATCAACAAAGCCAAGAGTCTGTATTACCCGGCCGGTAAGCTTAACAAAAAGCTGACCGCAGCTAGCGCGGCCGGCCTAATCGTGATTATTGGTGTGGTTGCGGGCTTAATACTGACGGGCGCGCAACCAAAGCAAAAGGTGGCCATTGAGAGTACTAGTGACAAAGCAGGTAATGGTTCTGGCGTGCTTGGTAGCTCTAACGTTGCACCTTCGCCCGCTGCCCCCTCAACAAACACAAACAATCAGGGGTCGCAGAACACCAGCGCCGCCTCTACGCCGACGAGCAGCACTCCAAACACCGGTGCCACTTCCAGTGGTCCTGCCCGGACCACGTGGGGGACACTGAATATCTCCCCTAGCGACGTCACTTATGACATCAATAGTAAGGCCGCCAACCCCGCCATCACCATTAGTGCGTCAGATGGCACTGCGATTAACATGCCTGGCGGTGACACTATCGTGTATCAAGGCCCCGCCGCGCCGCCTAAATCACAGACATCTTGGACTATGCGCGTAGATGCTGTTGGCAAGCCGGTAGGTACGTTTACTGTGAATGTGACGGCTAGAGCCAGCGACAGTAGTAAACGTACCTCGTACGCCGCGACCATAACGGTGCATGTGGTGGATAGTGCCGACCTTACCGTTACCCCTGATGTTACGCAGATTGCCGACCCAGCCCACGGCCCAGTGACAATTAATTTTCATCTCATCACGTCAGGGCCTGCACCAACAGCCCAGTTGCAGGTTACCTCTAATGGTACGTTAAGTTCGTGCGCTCCTTATGGCATGAGCGACACGAGCGTTACGCTTCCGAACTGGGAGTTCACGTGTCTGCCACAGGATGTTCCGGCCGATCTACAGTTTACCTTTTCTACCCCAACTACTACGAAGATAGTGCACGTTACGGTTACGAGCTAGCTTAGTTATTGGTTATACGGTGATTTCGCTGAAATAAATCCGTGCGATTGGCCGCTCAGGAGGTAGCTGCCGCTCGGCAATTGCGCGTCCACGCCAATGCCGCTTCTATTATACAATTCCGGGCAGCCGCCTGGCGATGAGGCTGAGTCGCGGATTCGCCTGGATATCACCGTGTTCAATGCGTATGAGCGGGTAGCCGGCGATGCGCAAGTGATGGATCCACCACGAGCGCACGAGGCCAAGCTGGCTGTTTACTTCTGGCGTCCGCTTGTGAACGCCCAAGTACTCTAGCTGCTCCTGCGAGGTAAAACTTTGCTCAGGGTGATGCAGCGCCAGCCAGCTCAGTTCGCGGCGGGCGTAGCCAACGGCTTCACGCCGAGCTTCATCGCCTATTTGCGACTTGTGCGCCGGCAAATACACAACGCTTGTGGTGCGGCCGCAGGCGGCGAGGTCGACGGCCTCAAGACCAATAGTAGCTTCTACGGCAAGCAACCCTTTGGTAATGGTCGGTGCCGGCCGGGGCGCGGGAGCGCTGGGCACGACATGCAAGTAAGACAGATCCACGCCGAGCTCACCCACCGGCGGCACGCTGTAGCCGTCGGCCAGCAACATGGCACGCTGGGCGGCAAGCTGCGATTCATTCATGATAGGCATACCACGTAGTACAACATATTCTGTACAAAAAACAAAACAGAAGCCGGCCGCGGATGCTTCGCCCTTGACGGGCAGGGGCAGGCCACGGATACTACAAGCATATGCACCATGATGCTGTTGTTGCCAAAGATGTGCGTATCGTGCGCGAAGGGGTAGCCGCCCTGCAGGGTGCGACGTTTGCCATTACGCCGGGTAAAATCACCGGGCTAATCGGGCCAAGCGGCTCAGGCAAGACCACCTTGATGCGCGCGATTGTGGGCGCTCAGCGCCTAACCGGCGGGAGCCTGGAGGTACTGAGCTTGCCTGCTGGCAGCCGCCAGCTGCGAACGCAGATTGGCTACGTCACGCAAAACCCGGCGGTCTACGACGACCTGACCGCTCGCCAAAACCTGGCGTATTTTGCCGCTGTTTTGGGTGTGCCTAAAAGCGACGCTGTCCGCGTGCTGAAGCAGGTAGATCTGCTGCCGCAAGCCAACCAATACGTTGGCGCCATGAGCGGCGGGCAGCGCGCGCGGGTTAGCTTGGCGGTGGCGCTGCTAGGCGTCCCGCAATTATTAGTGTTAGACGAGCCAACCGTGGGGCTGGACCCGGTGCTGCGCAAGCATTTGTGGGAATTGTTTGCCGATCTGGCCGCAGAGGGCCGCACGTTGCTCATCTCCAGCCACGTTATGGATGAGGCCGAGCGCTGCCCCGAGCTATTGCTGCTGCGCGACGGCAAGGTGCTGAGCCACGGCTCTAAGGCCGAACTATTGCGGGGAACCGGCACCCGCAGCGTCGAGCAGGCGTTTTTGCAGCTGGCCGGGGGAGTCAAAGTATGAGTCCGCGCCGCACCCTAGCTACCGCCCGCCGCGTGCTGCAGCAGCTCAAGCACGATCCGCGCACCATTGGCATGATTTTTGTGGTGCCGCTGGTGCTTTTGGGCCTGCTGGCCTGGATCTACAGCGACACGCCGTGGGTCTTCGACCACGTGGGGCCGGCGCTGCTGTGTTTGTTCCCGTTCATCGTTATGTTTTTGATCACCTCGATTACGACGTTGCGTGAGCGTTCGGGCGGTACGCTGGAGCGGCTGCTGGCCATGCCCATGGGCAAGCTTGACATTTTGCTGGGCTACGCCATTAGCTTTGGGCTGCTGGCAGTGGTGCAGGCCACGCTGGCGACGCTGGTGGCGGTGCATCTGTATGGCATGACTATTGCCGGGCCGGAGTGGTTTTTAGTTGTCGTGGCCTTTGCCGACGCGGTTTTGGGCACAACACTCGGTCTCTTGGCCAGCGCCTTTGCGCGCACCGAGTTCCAGGCGGTGCAGTTTATGCCGGCCTTTGTTTTGCCGCAGGCGTTGCTGTGCGGTCTCTTGGTGCCAGTAGCCAACTTGCCTACGCCGCTGCATTGGCTGTCCAACTGCCTGCCGCTGACCTATGCCGTGGATGCCATGAACCGCGTGGCAGCCAATCCGACAATTGGGCACCATACCCTTGTTGACGTTGTGGTGGTGGCCGGCTTTGCCCTGGTGGCCGTGTTCTTGGGTGCGGCAACGCTTCGCCGTCAGACAAAATAGCTGCTACAATACCAGCATGTTGCCAGAGCCGCTGAATACGTTTAAAAAGAAGCCTGTTCTGGCGCTCTACGCGCTGGGCGTGCTTTTGCTGCTGGCCGGGGCAGGGGTGTGGTGGTTTAAGCTGAGCGTCAACCCGGAGCGCGTCTTTTGGGGCACGCTGGAGCAAAGCCTGAGCACCCGCGCCGTAACCATCGAGGCGCAGCAAAAAAGCAACGGCAGCAGTATGCGGCAGGTCATGCAGTACTCGATGGGCGCGCAAAACATGACGCACTCTGTGACGACGTTGCAACAGGGCAAAACGACCATCGTGAACGAACTTATCGGCACGCCGGAGGCCGATTACACCCGCTACCTCAATGTGCAGACCGACCAAAAGGGCAAGACCGGCCGGCCGCTCGATTTCTCGCACATTTTAGGAGTGTGGGCCAAGGGGCAAAGCAAGGGCCAGCTGTTTAGCCAGGGCGTACTCGGTGTGGGTCTGCCGCTGGGCGGCGTTGCCATACCGATTGGCAATTTCGACCAGGCCACGCGCCACAAGCTGATCCAAGAGATAAAAAACGACGTGGTGTACCAAACCGCCTTCACTGCGGTCAAGAAGCAAACCGTCGGCGGTCGCCTGCAATACGTCTACGACGTGTCGGTGCAGCCGGTGGGCTACGCGAATCTTATGCAGCATTTTGCTCAGGCTGTTGGTTTGCACGACCTGGATGGCCTGGACCCGTCCAGCTTTAAGGGCCAGCAAGCCTTACGTATGCTGCTTACGGTGGATGTCCGCGCCCGCCACGTGGTTGCCGCTCAGGTGGTTAGCACCGGCGACAAGCAAACATACAGCTCGTACGACATCCCGGTGTCTATCTCGGTCCCCAAGAACGCGATTGGCGTACAAGAGCTGCAACAGCGTCTGTCGCAGTTACAATAGCAAGCTGCAAACGAGCTGCATTTCCAAAACATTTTGCTTATGCTAACCTGGTGGTATAGTTTAGTAAATCAATATAATAAGAGATAGGTAAAGGCGCTATGGATCCAACAAAGCAACCCGTTTCATCAAATGATTCCAACTCTGACGGCGAGATGGACGAAGCGAAGGCTGCTGATATCCTGAATTCGGCCAAACCGGCAGCGCCGGCGGATGCTGCGCCTGGTGCGGCGTCCACT
>DASVOI010000043.1:0-1680 GCA_036383395.1 Saccharimonadales bacterium (SeqCode) | reverse complement strand
AAACGTCACCCTGGTGTGTTGAGCACCATGACCATGGGGGTGGCGCCTGGCGTTTTTGATCTGCTGGGAGGCGGAAGCCCGCTGGATTGGAGCGAGGGGATTGAGCCTGTGCGCGACCAGCCGCCTTTCGGGATTGGCATGGAAGAGCATGGTCTGCGTGCGCCGGCCTTTGTTCTTGAGAACCTTTTGGCCCGCAAAGTCGGCCTGGCTGAGGCACTCGTTGACCGGCGCTTTCACGGCGAAGCCCGTTTGGTTGGCCGGGCGCTCGACAATGTGCCCGATCCGCAGGGCACCCGTGAAACACAGTGGACCGCCATGCTGACCTACGCCATGGACCTGAGCGCCGGCGCCGAAGAAGTACCGCTCAAAACGGCATCGTATGACCCGCTCGTTTGGGTCGACGCCAGCGGTGTTGCCGAAGCTATGCGCCGCCATGATGCGTTGCTTTTGAACGACAGGTTGAATCCTTTCCAGGTTTGTATTGGCGGCCTGTGCGTGCGGTCGGCCGGAGCACTGCTCGAATAGCTGCTACACTGGATGCATGGAAGAGCTTATCGTGGATTTGCACGTGCATTCGCACTTCAGCCGCGCCACCAGCAAAGATTCTACGCTGGAGGGGCTTTACCGCTGGGGCAAACTGAAGGGCATTACCGTCATTGGCACCGGTGACTTTACGCATCCCGGCTGGTTTGCCGAGCTGCGCGACAAACTTGAGCCGGCCGAACCCGGCCTCTTTAAGTTGAAGGGCGACATCGCCGCCGAGATCGACAAGCGCCTGCCGCCGGACGTCCGGACCCAAGCCATTCGCTTTGTGCCGACCGTAGAAATTGCCACCATTTATAAGAAGGGCGAGCGCGTGCGTAAGCTGCACCAGCTCATTGTTATGCCTAGCTTCGAAGGGGTCAGCGAGCTGAGCGCCCGCCTGGAGCGCATCGGCAACTTGAAGGCCGACGGCCGGCCTATTTTGGGCTTGGACAGTAAAGAGCTGCTGCGTCACGCCCTGGAGGCCGACGCCCGCGCTTTGTACATTCCGGCGCACATCTGGACGCCGTGGTTTGGCATGTTTGGCAGTAAGAGCGGCTTCGACTCTATCCAAGAAGCGTATGAGGAATTGGCACCCGAGATCCGGGCGATTGAAACCGGCCTGAGTAGCGACCCGGGCATGAACTGGCGGGTCGAAAATCTGGACGGACTGGCAGTTACCAGCAATTCGGATGCGCATTCGCCGGGCAAGCTGGGGCGCGAAGCCACCGTGGTCGCCAGCAAGATGAGTTACGACGACATCATCGGTGCTATCAAGACCAACGACAAGCGGCTGGTGGGCACCATTGAGTTTTTCCCGGAGGAAGGCAAGTACCATTACGACGGCCACCGGGCGTGCGGTGTGCGCTTTACGCCGGCCGAAACGCGCGAGCACCAAGGCATTTGCCCAGTCTGCGGTAAACCGCTGGTGGTCGGCGTGGAGAATCGGCTAGAAACGCTCGCCGCCCGGCCGCCCGAATTTACGCCAAAAAATACTAAACGTGTTGAGTATATAATTCCGCTGGCTGAAATCCTGGCTGAACTGCATGGCGCCAAAAGCGTTTCGGGCAAGGCGGTGGCCGAAGAGTACCACAACGTGATCGACCGGCTGGGCAACGAATTTGCCGTCTTACGCACGGTGCCGCCCGAAGCAATCGG
>DASVOI010000042.1:0-5015 GCA_036383395.1 Saccharimonadales bacterium (SeqCode) | reverse complement strand
TAGCGGCAGCGTAGCGCTCGGCAAGCGTCGCGGCCTTGGGTAGTTGCGTATTCTTGCGGCTGCTCATCGTCAGGAAAGCGTACAATAAAAGCATGGAAGAGACAACACCGCCAACAGGCGTGAGCATACACGCCGGCTTTCCTAACCCCGCCGCAGACAAAAGCCTGCACGGCCTGGACCTGCACCAGCTGCTGGTGCGGCACGCGGCCAGCACGTACCTCTTTCGGGTACGCGGCAACGAGTGGGAAGCGGCGGGAGTGTTTGACGGCGACATCGCCATCGTGGATCGAGCGCTCGACCCAAAAGCCAACGACGTGGTGCTGTGGTGGGACGGCGTGCGCGGCGAATTCGCTATCTCGGCGCACAGCAAGATGCCGCCGGACGCGGCGTGCTGGGGCGTGATTACCGCCTCGGTTCACGAGTTTAGGAAAACGGCGCATGGATAAAGTCTTTGCCCTCATCGACTGCAACAACTTCTTTGTGAGCTGCGAGCGCCTGTTCCGGCCAGACCTTGAAGGCAAGCCGGTCGTCGTCCTCAGCTCTAACGACGGCTGCGTGGTGGCGCGCAGCAACGAGGCAAAGCGCTTGGGCATCCCCATGGGCGCGCCGGCTTTCCAGTGGCGCGAGACCTTTCGGCGTGAGCGGGTCACCACTTTTTCGGCCAATTTCGGCATTTACGGCGACGTGAGCAAGCGCATCACGGCGCTCTTGACGACCGTCACGCCGCGCATCGAAATTTATTCGGTGGACGAATCGTTTTTGGACATCACCACGCTGCCCCTTGAAGATTACGCGGCCTGGGGCCGGAGCATACGAAGTAGTGTCCAAAAAAACATCGGCGTGCCGGTGAGCGTTGGCATCGCCAGCAGCAAAACACTGGCCAAACTGGCCAGCGAAATCGCCAAGCAGCAGGAGCAGTACGCCGGCGCCTTTAGCTTTATCGGCCTCGACGGCGGGGCCCGCGGCGACGCACTCAACAGCGTGCCCATCCAGGACGTTTGGGGTGTGGGCTGGCGGCTGACGCCCCGCCTCAAGGCCGAAGGCGTCGGCACCGCGCTGGCACTTTCCCGGCTGCGCCCGCAATACGCCCAAAGCCTCATGGGCATACACGGCCGGCAGTTGGTTGCCGAGCTCAACGGCACCGCCTGTCATGGCCTGACCCGCGAGCACGACAAAGCCAAAAGCATCCTGCGGTCGCGCACCTTTGGCGAAGACACCAACGAAGCGCATGTGCTGGAGTCGGCCATCGCCAGCATGGCCGCCCAGGCGGCCTTTAAGCTGCGGCGCGAAGGGCTGCTAGCCAAGCGCATCGGATTCTTTACCAACACCAACCGGCACAAGCCGGGCTACCGCCGCTGGGTGCGGGAGCTGAATCTTGATCAGCCGACCAACGACACCGGGTTGGTAACGTCGCTGCTAGTCGACGAACTCGGCGAAATTTTTAACGGCCGGCAGCAATATCATCGCCTGGGCGTTTACCTGTATGACCTGGTGCCAGAAAACGCACTGCAAACAGACGTGCTGGGCCTGGTGGACGCCGTCGCCCACGACCGTGCGGCCGCCCGTATGCAGGCCGTCGACCTCATCAACGCCAAGCACGGCAAAGGCAAAATTCACTACGCCGCCGAAAACCTAAACGCCAGCTGGCAGCCCAAGCACCAAATCCGCTCGCCGCGCCACCTGAGCGACTGGGATGAGCTGCCCGAGGCGCGCATCAGGTAAAATAGAGCCATGGACGACCCCGACGCCTACCAGCACCACCGCGTGCCAAATATACCCGCCAACCAATTCCAGGGGCAGCTCCTCGCTTCCGATCAGGTCTCCCGGAGCGATGTCGCGCTGGTGTGGCAGGAACTGGAGCGGGTACTCTCGCTGGGCGTGCCCGGTGGAGTAGTGGAGTTCGGCTGCTACGTGGGCACCACCAGTCTGTTTATCCGCCGTTTGCTCGATAAAACGGACGAATCAGCCCGGCCGTTTCACGTCTACGACTCGTTTGAAGGCCTGCCGCCAAAAACAACCGCCGACTTGAGCGCCGCCGGCGCCGACTTTCAGGGCGGCAAACTGGCCGTTAGCAAAAAGGAGCTGCTGCGCCAATTCCAGGCCGCTCAGCTTACGCCGCCGGTGGTGCACAAGGCCTGGTTCAACGAGCTCACGGCCAGGGACGTGCCCGAGCAGATCGCCTTCGCCTTCCTGGATGGCGACTTCTACGAATCCATCTTGGATTCGCTCAAACTGGTCTGGCCGCGCCTCAGCCAGGGCGGAACGGTGCTCGTCGACGATTACCAGCGCCCGGAGTTGCCGGGCGTGGAGCGGGCCGTACGCGACTTTTTCCGGGGCAAGCAGCTGCCGCCCCTGCGGGTAGTGCACAACATCGCCGTTATACACGGCTAATTCGACAGGAACTTTTTACGCAACTTGCGCTGCGACAAGGGAGCGGCAGTCCGCCGAGCACACCGTGTCGGCCGCGCAGCCAGCACACAGCAAAATAAGCTTATTACAGGCCTTGTTGGCGCAGTTGTAGTAGCCGCTGGTGGATGCGCCGCAATGCAAACAAACGCCAATGTCCTTGGCGCGATCAGTAAACTTGGCCTGCACGCGGCCGTCAAAGACATAGAGCGAGCCTTCCCACAGGCCGTCGTCGCCGTAGGTTTCGCCGTAACGCACAATGCCGCCGTCCATTTGGTAGACCTCTTGGAAGCCGCGGTTCTTCATGAGCGCGCTGAGTACTTCGCAGCGCACACCACCGGTGCAGTAGGTGACCACCGGCTTGTCTTTGAGCGCTTCGTATTTACCGCTTTCCAACTCGCGGATAAAATCGCGCGTAGTGCGTGTGTCGGGTACGACTGCACCTTTAAACTTGCCGATCGCCGCTTCATGGGCATTGCGGCCGTCAAAGAAAACCACATCTTGCCCTCGCTCGGCAACCAGTTTGTGCACCGCTTCGGGCTTCAAATGCGTGCCGCCGCCCACCACGCCGCGCCGATCCACCCTGACCTCATCAGGCACGCCAAAAGTCACAATCTCATCACGTACCTTAATACTCAGCTTCGGGAAGTCGCTGCCGGTCCCGTCCGACCACTTAAAATCGATGCTCTTAAAGGCCGGATACGTTTTGGTTTCTCTGACGTACGCCTTGAGGTCGTCCAGCCGGCCGCCGACCGTGCCGTTCAGCCCATGCTCAGAAATGAGGATGCGCCCCGTCAGCCCCAGCCGCTCGCAGAGCGCCTTTTGCCACAGCCGCACCGCCTCTGGGTCGGCAAGGGGAGTAAAAATGTAATACAGCAATATCTTATGCATCCCTGTTATTATACCGTAAGAATGAAATTACACATCGTAACCGTCGGCGAACCGAAATTGGCCTATGCCCGCGCCGGCTGGGAAGAGTACTTGGGCCGGCTGCGGCATTACCACACCGTGCGCGTAACGCACTTGGCCGACAAGTGGGCATACGACGCGCCGCATTTTATGGAAGCCGCCGGCACCGCCTACAAAGCCGCGCTGGTGATTGAGGGCGAACAGTTGACCAGCCCCGGCCTGGCGGCGTTTTTAGAGAAGCGCCAATTGGAGGCAAGGGAAGTCTGCCTGCTGGTGGGCGGCCCGGAAGGCCTGCCGGCAGCAGTCATTAGGCAAGCCGACTTCCGCTGGAGTTTGTCGAAGTTAACCTTCCCGCACGATCTGGCCATGGTGGTTTTAGTAGAGGCGCTATACCGCGCCAGCACCATTTCGGCCGGGCAACCCTACCACAAATAGCTACACGCCAGCCACAAACCGTAGCAGCAGGAGCGTAATCGCCAGCAGCGTCAGTACGGCAAAAAAGGGCAGAGCAATCTTGGCGGCTTTGGGCGGCAGCAACAGCTCAAAAAACGCCTTCTCGTCGCCAATTTTGCGCCCTACATGGATGAGCGGACAATCGCCGCCGTTGAAGATATACACGGCGATGCCTTCGCCCATCACGCTGAGCAGCACGATGGTGAACAGCGCATCGTTGACCCGCATGGCGATCCCCACAAAGTACAAATAAATCAGACAGCCGATGAAGTAGATAGAGAGTATGCCGTGGAACAGGCGGAAAAACAGGACGCGTTTGGACATATATCCCACTATAGCAAATCCTTAGCCGGCGGCGGCCCCAAATCGACGGCGGGCACGACCGTTTTACCGGCATGGTAGCGCTGGGCCGCCACGCGGCGGTGCGACGCACGAATATGCTTTAGCACCGGCAGCATGTTCCACTGGGGCCGCTCCATAAACTGCGCGTCAACTGCGAAGGTATCGTCTGGCTGGCGGTGGACATCCAAAGAATGCAGCGACAAAATGCCGTCGTCCGGACCGCCAACCACCGGCACGCCCGGGAAGCGCTCTGACACTCGGCGCTGGAGCGACACCCCCGGCCTGCGCCACTTGTGCAGCCGCCAGGTGCAGCCCAAAAATACCCACGGCGCGGTGCGGTCCCAGGCTTGCTCCAACGCGTCGACGCCGGGACGGGCGAGGTGCCGCTCGCTCATGTAGCTGCCCGCGGACGGGCCCAGCTGGTTGGGGTCGCGCAGGCGATTCAGCTGCACAATATCCCAGTTGGAGTGCGCCAGCAGCAGCCCGAACTTCGCTTGACCGTAACGCGCCGCGTTGTCGATGATGCGCGCGCCCAAACCTTGGGCGCTGTCCACTTCGTAGACACGCAGCAGACAATTCTGCACTTCGAGCCGCTGGCGCAGATTGTGGAATATATCCTGGTCGTACTTGGAGGCGCCGGTGTGGTCGTAACGCGGTACAAATAGTTCGCCGTAATCCACGTCGGTGCGGTCCAGGTTGTCGTACTGACTTACCCAGACTTCCTCTGAGTGAAAGGCAAAGTTACGGATATTGCAGCGCTCAAATAGCGTGCGGCAGATGCCCGGACGTTTGGCCTCGAGCTGGCACATGACGGCGATATTCTCGCGGCGGTAGACGTCTAGATTCTTTGCGGAGCTCGCGAGCGCCCAGGACGTTTCGAGCGTTTCGGGGCGGATGCCAAAGCG
>DASVOI010000041.1:0-4353 GCA_036383395.1 Saccharimonadales bacterium (SeqCode) | reverse complement strand
CTGTCTTTCAGGGTGCCGATGGTTTGGTAATGACCGTACAGATGGTCGTAGTCGGCTTGCAACATTTTTGCGCCAACAATTTTCAGGCCGACTTTTTCAAAGCGGCTCAAGATTTCGCCAACGACGCCGCGCATCACGGCATCTGGTTTGAAAACAATCAAAGTTCGTTCCACGTGCATGTTATCCTTGTTTACGTTTCGCTGCCGTTATTGTAACAGAGGTGGTAGAATAAAGCTATGCTGTTTCAAAAAGCAAAAACCGATTTCCTCGAGTACCTGGAAATTGAGCAGAATCGCTCGCAAAAAACGATCGCCAATTACGACCACTACCTGACGCGGCTGCTCGACTTTGCCGGCGACGACCTGCGCGTGGAAGAGATTACGCCGGAGCAAGTCCGCAAGTGGCGGCTCTGGCTCAACCGCCTGCCCAACCAAACCAACGGCGAAATCCAGATCGTGACGCAGAACTACCACCTTATTGCCCTGCGCATGTTCTTGCGTTTTTGCACCAAGCGCAACATCAAGGCGATTGCGGTCGATCAGATTGAGCTGCCCAAGCTGCCGCACAACAACAAAATCACCTTTTTGAATGAAGACGAGCTGCAGCGGCTATTCGACGAGCCTGACCTGGGCAAACTGAGCGGTTTGCGCGACCGGGCGATTTTGGAGCTGCTGTTTAGCAGCGGCTTGCGCGTTTCCGAACTGGTAGGGCTGGACCGAGGCGACATCAACCTCAAGCGCAAGGAGTTCATGGTGCGCGGCAAGGGCCAAAAGGACCGGCCTATTTTCATCAGCGACGTAGCCGCGCATTGGCTGGGGCGCTACATAGACGAGCGCCAGGATAACACCCGGCCGCTGTTTGTGCGCTACTCTGGCAAAAAGAGCGTGGATCTTTCTGGCAACTTTCACCGCTTAACGGCGCGCAGCGTCCAGCGGCTGGTGAGCCGCTATGCCCTGCTGGCCGGCATCACCAAGCATGTCAGCCCGCACACATTGCGCCACAGCTTTGCCACCGATCTCGTCATGAACGGCGCCGACCTGCGCAGCGTGCAGGCCATGCTCGGCCACAGCAATATCGCCACTACCCAAATTTATACGCACGTCACCGACCCGCACTTAAAAAGCATCCACCAGCGCTTCCACGGTAAAAAGACCGACTAGCTACGGCGACTTGCAGAGTGCATTGCCGCTGTTGTCCATGGTGGGCACGGCATTGCCGGCGTCACTTTGGTAGTGGCCGCTCATGATGTCAAAGCGTTTGCAAATAGAGTCGGTGGTTTCTAGGGCGAAATCGCTGCCCAGGTTGCTGCTGTTGCCGTCGGCGGGCACGCGCACCTGCACGCGGCGCAGCACGTCCTGCGCTTTGCCGGTAACGTCGATGAGTACCTGCGCGCCAGTAAAGCTCACCGGGGTGGCGCCCGCGCCCGTACCGCTAATTTGCAGATTCACGTTTTGGTAGTACAACGGCATGATGCGCAAATAGTAGCTGGAGCTACCCAGGCCGCCGTTGATAGTCATGGTGCAATTGGTGTTGGTACAGCCGACGTTCACACGCGACCTGCTACCGTTGGTGGCGAAAGTTGTAGTGGTACCAGCGGCGTTCTGGGGTACGAGGAAAGTACTCATGGCGCTGGACTGCCAGTTGCTATACGATTTATTGCCGCCGGCGGGCACCAGATCGAACCGGAGCGCGGCGTAACCGCAAGACCAAGCCCCGCCGCCGGCGACCGGAGCGAGCGTGCCGTTACATCCGGTGGTTGGCGTCGCACCAGCGACGCTCGGCTGCCACACAAATTTCAGGGTGTTAATGGTGCCGCTGGCGGCCGTAAGCGGTACGACGGTGCTCGTCCAGCCCAAGGTGTAGGGCAACGTGGTGGAGACGGGATTAACCATGACGCAGGTGTACTTCACGCTGGCAGTTGCGTCGAGCGTGGCCGACGGCAAGTGTCCATAGTACGCCGCCGTAGCGCCGCTGCCATTGGTGCAGTCCGGCTTGGACGGCGGTATACCGTAATTTTTAATAAGGTCGCGCACGTCGTTAATGCCGGTCTCGGCCGCGTAAAACGCCGATGTGCTCAGCTGGCGGTCCAGCGACTGGCGAGAGTTGCGGCGAGCAATCTGGGCGAATCCAATAACGATCAGGCTCAGCACAATCATCAAAATCATGGTAACCATAATGGAGACCATGCCGGCTTGGCGGTGTGTTCCCTGTTGCTGTCTGAATGGCGTGGTGCTCATGCTTAATCCTATATTAGTCCTAGTTGATCCGTTTTTCTATCACTGTCGACAGGCTGGTCGTGGAGCAGAATTGGTTGCCGGCGCGGATGCCCAGGCATGTCGGCGCGGCGGTGATCGGGTTGTTCATGACCGTGTCATCGCCGTAGGTTACCGACACCTGCACCTTGTACAGGTTAGTCGTGCCGATTTGAGAAATTTGCAGGTTGCTGAGGCGCATGTTGGGGCTGAGCAGCTCGCGACCAGTAACCGGGCCGCCCGGCGCCGCACAGCTGCCGCTGATGGTGCGCTGGATAAGCGACTGCGTGGTCTGGTGCGTACCTGGTGAGCCGGTAACCAGTTGGTAGCCCGGCCGATACACAAATTGCTGGTTGTTGACGCACACATAGTATTGCGAGCCAGCTACCGGCGCGCTGTTGGTGGGCAGCGGCGTAACGGTGCCGCCGTCAAACTGGATGGCCTGCGCGATAGTGTCCATAATGCCGCGGGCCACGTTCTGTGTGTTTGCCTCGGTGACGCCCTTGTAATACACGCGGTTGACTTGCAGCACGCCAATCGTCACGAGCAGCAAAATGAGCGAAAACACCAAGGTGGCCATCATCAGCTCCACGATCGTGAAGCCGCGCATAGAGCCGGTGGTACGCTGCCGTATCATCCCTGGTACGCCCGGTAGTTAAGTTGCAATGAGTCACTGAAGTGGCCGCTAATGTCTACCCAGGTTTCGGTAAGCTTGAAGTCATTGCCGGTGCGGACAATTTTGAGTGTGTAGGTCGCTTTGTTGGTAGAAGCCGACGGCGAGCCGTTGGAGTCGACCACGCAGTTCACCTTTTGCGCGGCAACCGTGAAGTCCCACACGTGCGTGCCCGTAGCGTCGCTGGTCAGACAGAATTGAGTCGGCACGCCGGCGCCAAAGATGGTGGTCGGCGCTAAAGTGGCCTGGGCTTTCAGCTGTTCGATCTGCGCCTCAGCCAATTTGAGGGCGCTCGCCCGCTCTTGCGTGCCGCGCGTGGATTGCAGGCTATGATTGCTCACGACATAGGCGCCGCCAAGCACCGAGGCCACAATCACAATCGCTACCAGCACCTCAACTATGGTATCGCCGCGCTCGCGCCTGGAACGTTTTGCTATTTGCCGCATGTCGTTGTCCCGTCCATTACTTTCATGGTTACCGACAGCGGATGACTGCCGCCGCCAATCGTCAAAAGACCCGACTCGTTGGTCCCGCCGCTGGCAAAACACACCGATACGCCGGCCGACGGGTTTTGCACACTGCTGGCCAAGTTAGCGTTAATGGCCGTGGCCGTGACTTGCTTAGTGGCGCCCAGCATTGTGCCCGTCACCGGATAGATGCTAATTTGCTGCGAACCTGAGTTCAGGCTGTTGCTGGTATATTGCGGGAAGCTTGGCACAAATGCTACCGCGCCCACAGAAATGTCGGCGCCGCCGTTGTTGTACCACATGCGCGGATGGCCGCTGGGCATAGCCGGCGTGGTCGCCAGGCCGTTCTGCAAGATGTTCGTAGTCGTGATGTCCGGGAAGCCAACCGGCGAGCCGAGTGCCGGGGCAACGACCTTAGGCGCGGCGTTCGCCAGGCTGGTGGCCTCATTGCCGCTCGACTCCTTCTGAGCGCCGGCAACTGTAAAGACGGCGTACTGCTCCGGCGTAGTACCGCTCACCTGGAACTGCAACACCTTGCCGGCAAAAATACAGCCGGCGTTAGAGCCTTGGCCGATTGCGCCGCCAGAAGTAAGCGTAACCGGGCCGCCTGCCACCGACGTGCATTGAAAGCCGGCGTTCGCCGGGAAATACCCGCTGGCAACTTCGTTCATGGCCTGCTCTACCTGCGAACGGATTTGCTGCACCGCCTGGTTAAAGCCCTCCTGATTTTGCTTGCCGTTAATGAGAATGGCGGCGGCCACAAACAATGCGCCGGTCACCGCCAAAACAATCATAACTTCAACAATGGTGAAGCCGCGGCTGCGGTCACGAACAGAGGCACGGGCTGCGCGCCAAAGCGGTAAACATCGGCCAGTGGTAGGTAGGCCACCCATATGCCTCAAGTATACCATAAGCTTTATGTCCGCGGACCCCGAACTACATACCCAACAGGCGACTGTAG
>DASVOI010000040.1:0-14340 GCA_036383395.1 Saccharimonadales bacterium (SeqCode) | reverse complement strand
TTTAGCCGCTTTTGTTCCGAGAACAACCAAACGGCCTACACCTGTAGGATAGACTAACCAGATAAACCGATGGACGCGGGGGCAGTTCCCGCCAGCTCCACCAAATGAAGCCTTTCGCGAAGAATCAACCTTTGCGAAAGGCTTTCTGCTATCATAAAGATAGTTAGCGGAGGGCAAACTATGGCAATGACAACTGGCGGCAAAATAGGAGTGGCGATTGTAGTGATCGTGGTAATCGCTGGCGGCGTGGGCTGGGCGCTGCACAAAAAGGGCGGCAACAACCCCTACGGCAGCACGAATAACTCGAGCAGCGACACGGGCACGACGCAATCATCCGGCTCGTCGAACGCAGGGACTTCATCGTCCGGCTCCAGCAGCTCTAACGGCAGCGAGCAGCAAGCCGCGGCGACAATTACGTATTCCGACAGCGGCTTTAGCCCGGCGCTCACTACGGTGAACTCCGGTGATACGGTGGCTATCAAGAACAGCTCGTCCGGCGACCTGGAGTTTTACTCTAACCCGCATCCGGTACACACCGACGATACTGACTTAAACGTTGGCCCGGTTGCTTCTGGTGAAACCAAGACGTTCACCGTGACCAAAAAGGGTACATTCGGCTTTCATAACCACCTCAACCCGACCGACACGGCTAAAATAACCATTCAATAAGATGCAGTGGCTCGACAGACTTCGGGACAAAAACCTGACGCAGCTGCTGCTGCGTGCGGCGCTGGCGCTGGTGTTTTTGTACGCCTCAATCTCGTCATTTATGCATCCGGACGACTGGCTGGGCTACTTGCCGCAGTTTGCCCGCGACCATTTTAACGCGCACCTGCTGCTGCATTTCTTTTCGGTGGTTGAGATGGCCGTGGCGCTGTGGCTCATATGGGGCAAATATGTGCAGTGGGCGGCCTTAGCGGCTGCCGCGCTGCTCGCCGGCATCATTGTGTCGAACTTCAGCCTGTTTTTGATCACCTTCCGCGACGCCGCGCTGATGATTTGCGCGTTGGCGCTGTTTTTCTCGAAGCAAGCGTAGTTACTTGTTACTTCAACCGCGACAAGTGGCGGGCCCCAAGCAGTACAAGCACCGCCATGACTGCCGCGCCGGCTAGTGCGGCAATACCGGCATACAGAGCCATCATGCCAAAGGTCCAGTAAGCGTAGCCGTCACCCAATAGGAGGCCGCGCAGGGTTTCGCCCTGGAAGAGCGTTGCCTTTTTTTGTTGCAGCGAAGTGTTGGTCGGGTCGGCCATAGCTTCGCTGCTGATCTCGGCGTACGTCTTGCCGCCGGCGATCTTCGCCAGGTGGCGGGCAATAAAGCCGTTGGCGTAAGCTTTGGCCTTGGGGCCGTCATTTACTTGTTGCCCGGCGTACTTTTGGAGGTCGGGGAATTCTTGGGGGTCGAGCGCCGGGCTACCCTTGGGCGGGAAGTATATCTTTTGGGCTGACAGTTCGGTGCGCACTTCGTTGGTGGCGAAATGGTAGCCCCACAGGCCGAGAATGCCGGCGCCCAGCAGCGCCGCGGTTGCACCTATGCCGAGTAAGATAAAAATGACGTCGATAGTTTTGCGATTTGCTTTGGCCATGTCGTGTATCCTGCTTATGTATATAGTATTGCATACCACGCAAGCGAACATGATATATGTGACCGGCGTCACAGGTAGGTTTTTTGCCGGCCGCAGCGTACAATAAGCGTAACCATGAGCGGAACTGATCTCGTATTAATTGCTATCGGCACTGTTGCCGGCGTGTTGAGCGGTATGGTGGGCGTAGGCGGCGGCATTATTATGGTGCCGGCGCTGGTTTTGCTGCTGGGCTTCAGCCAAAAGCACGCCCAAGGGACGACGTTGGCCATGCTGGTGTTGCCGGTGGGCATTTTTGCGGTGCTGGCGTACTTTCGCCACGGCTACGTCAATGTGCGGGCCGCCGGCTGGTTGGCGGTGGGCTTTATGGTGGGCGCGGCCATTAGCGCGCTGTATGCAGTGCGCCTGCCCGAACATACGCTGTCGCGGGTGTTCGGCGCGGTACTTTTGCTGATCGCGGCAAAGCTACTGATTTTGGGTCGATGAGCTGTGGCTCGACGAGCTTGAACCCATTTGCTTGAGACCGGTAACGATATCTTTTGCCAGCTTGTACGAGTCCTGGTTGTCGAGATGCGCGGCACCCAGCTGGTCGCGGTAACGGCTGAGGATGGCGTGGTCGGTGTCGTAATCGCTCGGCTGCAGCGGCAGCACGCCAGACTCCGCGCTTTGCGTTAAGGCTTTGGCGTCACTGATGCTGGTGTTGAGCTGGTCGAGCTTGGTACGCAGCGCGCTGACGCCTTCGGCACTGCTTTCGGTTTGCGATAAGCGGGTGTTCAGTTTGGTCGCCAGGTCGCTCAGCTTTTGTTCGACCACCAGTTGGTCGTCGGCGGTCTTGAGCAAGCGTACTTTAGGCACGATCAGGGCGTACACCCGGTACTCGGTAATCATGCTGGAAACGTCGCTGGCGGCGCCGGCGACGGTGGTTTCAGCGTCAAGCTTGATGCGCAACTGGCCAAGGGCTTCGACCTCAGTGCTCACTTGATTGCTGAGGGCGGTCTGGTTGTCTTTGCTTAAGTGCGCGCTGGCCGCGATGACGGTAATGAGCGTGTTGAGCGTACTCAAGCGGCGGTCAATTTCGGCGTTGCCCTTGGTTTTAATGTTGTTTAGGCGGGTGGCAGATTGGCTGGAGTCGGTGTTCGTGCTGGTCTGCGGGCGAGTGGTGGCGCTCGTGCGATCAACGCCGGCTCCGGCCACAACCGCGGCAGGCAGTAAGGCCAGAACCAATCCGATTCCCAGTCCGGCGATGAGTTGTTTGAGGCGTGTCTTCATAGTTTCTCCTGGCCCTAGTTGGTGGGCACATCTATCTCGCTGGATTTATCGTCGAGGGCGTTATTGGCGGCCGTTTGGCTTTTGCTGCTTTCGGAAATACCGGCGTTAACACTGGTTAAATCCTGGTCAAGGCTGGCGTTGTCGATAGAATTGTCCGGCGAACTTGGCGGCAGCGCGTTCGGGTCGGTTTGCGGGCCGCCGTAGGTGACGGGCGCGTTACTCGATTTGTTGCTGGTAGAGCGGCCATGTATTGTCCAATACGCTCCAGCGGCGATAAGTACCAGCGCCACGAGCACGGCGCCGCCGATAAGGAGTTTTTTACCCCAACCCATGCCCCCTGCGGGCAACATGAGCGGGTTTTTGCCGGGCCCGAGAGCCGGCTCGGGCGGCTGCGCTGCTGGCTGCTGCTCGGGCTCTTCAGTGGAAGGAGTTTCTTGCATACGAGTGGTCCTATTTTTTTGTTGGTTTGCTGCTTTCTGTTATGCGCCTTAGCAGTCAAAAATGCAAGCATATCAGGTTGCGTTTGAGCCTCCGTTGTGCTAGAATATACCTAGTTGTTAATGAATCCGCTGAGTTTGAGTTGGTGCGCTTTGGTTTCATACGACAACCAAGGTACTAACCCTATAACGCAAAGGATTTTCTCTTTATGCCATATAATTCACGAACCGCCGCGCGCAAATTTGGCGCGCGCACCGCATATCACGCGGGTCCGAGCCAGCGTGCTCGCGGCCGCAGCAAGGGGCCGAAAAAGGATTACATCCACCCCTCGCGCTTTGTAAAAGCCGCCACACCGGTAGAGGAAGTTGCCTACGAAGTGCAGCATCAGTTCCCGGACTTTGGCATGCACCCCGTTCTGCTGGCCAACCTGGCCCGCAAGGGATTTGTGCAACCCTCGCCCATTCAGGACCAGGCAATTCCGCACGGTATGGCTGGCCGCGATGTAATCGGCCTAGCCAACACCGGCACCGGCAAGACCGTGGCCTTTGCCGTGCCCGTACTGCACCGCCTGCTGGACCGTCCTGGTTCTAAGGTGTTGGTGATTGCACCGACCCGCGAACTGGCCCAGCAAATCGAACAAGAATTCCGCGCCGTAGCCAAAGGCAGCGGCCTGACTGGCGCCTTGCTGATCGGCGGCGCTAACATGAACCCGCAGCTGCGCGATTTGCGCGCTCGCCCGCAGGTTGTCATCGGCACACCCGGCCGCATCAAGGACCACCTGGAGCGCCGCTCGCTCGACCTGTCCGCCTTTAACACGGTCGTGCTCGACGAAGTCGACCGCATGCTGGACATGGGCTTTGTAGAGGACGTTTCCGACATACTCGGTAAGCTTGCGCCTGAGCGCCAGTCGTTCTTCTTCTCGGCCACGCTCGACAAAAAAGTGCGCGACCTCATCGCCTTCTTTGCCAATGACCCGGTTACTGTCTCGGTCATTACCGGCGAGACCACTGCCAGCGTCCACCAGGATATCATCTGCTACGAAAGCAGCAGCGACAAGATTGAACAACTGCACACCATTCTGAATAAGCCGGAAGTCAGCAAGGCCATCATTTTTGATGACACTCAGCGTGCCGTGGAACGCCTGAGCAAAGAATTGCAAGCCCGCGGCTTTAAGGCCGACGATATTCACGGCGGCAAAACCCAAGGCCAGCGCCAGCGCGCCCTGGACCGTTTCAAAAAAGACGAGGTCAAGATCTTAGTCGCCACTGACGTCGCCGCGCGCGGCATCGACGTAAAAGATATCTCGCACGTCATTAACTATTCCACGCCGCAAACCTACGACACGTACATTCACCGTATTGGCCGCGCCGGCCGCGCCGGGGCTATCGGCTACGCGCTCACGTTTGTAACCGAATAAAAGAAAAGGCGAACGCTGTGGTAACGTTCGCCCTCTCTCAACAGCCGGACCTTACTGAGTGTCCTTGCCACCCGGACGTTGATCAGTGGTTTGGTCGCTGCGGTCGTTTTCCGCGAGGTCACGCTGCAGGCGGTCGAGGTCTGCGGGTTTCATCTCACGCATCAACTCGATTTGATCGTCTTTAGTGTTGTCTTGCGCCGTGCCCATATGCTTTCCTCCTTTCGCATGTTTTACTATATGCCGCCGCGCGTGACGCGACAGTAAGATAATCCACAAACCGGCATTTTCGCTTTACACGCCGTCCGGCGAGCTACGGCCCAGTTCGTCGAGCATATCGCCGAGCTCTTCGGTGCCGAGCGACGAGGTGTCAATTTTTTGCTGCGACGCGATGACATAACCCTGCATAATCCGTTTGATTTTCAGAGCGTCATGGCGCCACAGGTAATGGATGGCGTACGGCGGTTCCTGTTTGTCAAAGAAGCGCGTCGAGATTTTTACCGAGCCGAAAAACGGCCCGACGTCGGCGGTGACGTTCAAAATGTCCTCGATACGAATGCTTATGACCTCGGCTACCTGAAAGAACGTACGGTGCGCCACCGAAAGTTTGGCGCGGTCAATGGTGATAGTGTCGGGGAACAAAGTAAAAGGGAAGACGGTAGTAGCGGTGACCAGCACCTCGTGGGCGGTCCCGATAGCGTTGCGCAGCTGTTTGACGGCTTTGCGGCGTTTTTGGGTCTGATCGTCGAGAGTTTGGGGCGCGGCCGAGATTCCCGGTTGTGCCGGCGCCGCTGGGTATTGGGCGGGATATTGCTGGTACGGTGGGTATTCTGGATACGGTACATTTGCCATGGCTAGATCCTCCGCTTACGGCTTTCTTACTATAGGCGAACAATTGTTTGCGTGCAGTAAGATATGTCGCCCTAGCCTTGGTGGCTGTGGTGGTGGAACTCATGCACGACGGCATGGCCTTTGCCGCGGGCAATCAGCCAGCGGTTGACCGGGAAAGCCACGGCGAAGGCAACGGCCAGCGACACCAACAGACTCCACCAAAACAGCCAGGTGTTGAGGCCGGCATTAATGGCGCCAGGCACGGCCAGCACAAAAGCGTTGTCAGACAATTCCATGGTGGCGATGGAGGCGGTGTCGGCGGCCAGCGCCAGGGCAAAGACTTTACGCCAGCCCAGGCCGTGGCGGCGAAGCGGCAGCATGCTCAGTGAGTAGCCAAACACAAACGCCAGCACAATCGACACGGCGATACTCGGTGCGGCCGACAGCGACAGCGCGGTGGTAATCACCATGCCCACCACTTCACCAATGGCGCAGCCAGTCAGGCAGTGCAAGGTGGCGCTGGCGGCGGTTTTGGAAAGCGACGGTGGCATGCTTCTAGTTTAGAAGCCGAGAGCCTCTTTGGCTATGATGATATCGATGCGGCCGGGTTGGATCTCTTTGTTGACCATGGCCAGTTTGCTGACGTTGGTGGGTGCACCGTAGGCTTGCTTGGAACGTTCGTTTTCGAGCGGTACCACGTGCTGCTCCAGGCGGTTTAGCGCGTCATCCATATCTTTGGTGATTTTTTGGCCGCCCACCACCCATACCACGTGCCCGGCGCCGTAGAGGTAAGCGGGCAGCTGGCTGCCGGTGTTGGAGGCGATCAGTACGCGGCCGTCTTCGGTCAGAGCGTGCACGCTGCCGATAACGTGCGTCGGAGCGGCGCCCAGCTTGCGCTGCTGCTCTTTTTTGCTTGGGTCGCCCATGAGCGCGTTTAGCTTGGGACGTACGGCGTCGTAGTCGCCGGATTCGTTAATGGCCGGCGTCAGGCCTGTCTGGTCAAGTGTCCGCGACGTGACGGTCAGGACTTCTTCGCCCTTGGGCAGCAGCTTCAGGGCGGCTTGCTTGGCTTCTTCGCCGTTTGCCACAATGCGCACGGTAAAACCGTTGGCGGTGAGCGCTTCGGCTGCGCGATTTAGGGACGCGTCATCTTTTACGGTGTCGTACTTAGGCATGTATCCTCCTTAGGCAAGTTGTGTTATACTATACAAAGTATAGTTTCATTTCTAGTATGCCACGGCTGCTATACAAAGTAAAGTATTGTAAAATTAGGTATAACATGTGCCCATTTGCATTCGAAGAACCCAAGTGCGACAGCATCAACCAGGCCTTGCAGATCATTGGCGACAAGTGGAGCGGGCTGATTATTTATCAGCTGACTGCCGCGCCGCGCCGGTTTAGCGAACTGGAGCAGGCCTTGCACATCGGACCGCGTACGCTATCGCAGCGGCTCGACAATCTGGAGGCGAAGCAAATTATTAGCAAGCACGCCTATGCCGAGGCGCCGCCGCGCGTGGAATACGCTCTGACGCAGCGCGGCCGCGACTTGTTGCCCATCTTGCAATCTATGGCGGAGTGGAGCGAGCGATACGCCGGCAAATGACGCTTGCATCGCACAATTTAACGTTGTTAAATAGAACGCATGAGCAGTCCTGAGGACACAAGCACCCCAGCAAGCGCGCCCACATTCACGCCGCCGATGATGAATCAGCGGCAGATTATATTTGTGATGATCGGCTTGCTGCTTGCCATGTTCCTGGCCGTGTTGGACCAGACGGTGGTCGGTACGGCGCTGTATACCATTGTGCGCGACCTCGACCCGGTGCACGGACTGACGCATCTTTCTTGGGTGATTACCGCTTACCTGCTAACCAGTACCGCCAGCCAGCCGCTGTACGGCAAAATGTCCGACCTCTACGGCCGCAAAAAGATTTTTACGCTGTCGATTGTACTGTTTCTGTTTGGCTCGGCGCTCTGCGGTTTGTCGCAAAATTTGACTGAACTCATTGTTTTTCGCGGTATCCAGGGCCTGGGCGCCGGCGGCCTGATGAGCCTGGCGATGGCCATTATCGGTGACATGGTTGCGCCACGCGAGCGCGGCAAATACACCGGCCTTTTCGGTCTGGTGTTTGGCGTGGGCAGCGTGCTCGGCCCGCTGGTGGGCGGCTTTTTGACCGATCCGCATCCATTTTTGTGGCTGACTACCGACTGGCGCTGGGTGTTTTACATTAATGTGCCCATCGGCCTTTTGGCTCTGGTGGTGATTGAGAAAGTGCTGCATCTGCCTCGGAATGTCCACAAGCACAAGATCGACTACCTTGGTTCGCTGCTGATCGTGGGCGGCGCCAGCGCGCTCTTGCTCCTGACTGAGTGGGGCGGCCAGCAGTACGCCTGGACGAGCCCGACGATTATCGGTTTGGGCGTACTCACCGCGCTACTCACCGGCTGGTTTATCCGTCACGAAATGCGTGCCAGCGAGCCAATCCTCAGCATGCATCTCTTCCGCAATGGCGTGTTTAATGTGGCAACGCCGGTGCTGTTCATTATGGGCGCGGCGCTGTTTGGCAGCCTGGTGTATGTGTCGCTGTACTTCCAGATCGTCAACGGCCTGACGCCGACGCAGGCTGGGCTGCACCTGGTGCCGATGTCGCTGGGTATGATTCCGGTATCAATTGTGGTTGGGCGGCTCATTTCTAAGACCGGGCGCTACAAGCATTTCCCGATTATCGGCATGGCCCTGGTTACTATCGCGATGATGCTGCTGGGTCTGCTAACAACCACGACGTCTTCTTGGGCGATTAGCGGCGATTTGTTCCTGTTGGGCATGGGCCTGGGTATGGTGATGCAGGTAGTTACGATGGCCGTACAGAACTCCATTCCGCGCGAACAAATGGGCGCTGGTACCGCGGCCACGGGCTTTTTCCGCTCGTTGGGCGGCGCCATTGGCAGTGCGGCGTTTGGCGCACTACTGACCAGCCAGCTGACGCACCGTTTGGCACAGGCTTCGGCCGGACGCAGCGGTGCGCACGTCAGCATCCAAAACAGTGCCGCCATTCACCAGTTGCCCGCCGCCGCGCAGCACGTCATTTTTGAGGCCTTTACCAAATCGACTAACATAGTGTTTCTGACGGCCGCGGCGCTGACGTTTATCGGCTTTGTCTTTACGTGGTTTTTGCCCGAGATGCGCCTGCGTTCCCACCAGGACGACAAAAACGTGCAAGTCGCCGGAGAAAGTCAGTCTACGGAGGCAATATAATGGACGTCCATACGCTTCCGAAAGACGGGGGGCGGGGACTGGAACGCGATATGGTGGTCACGGCCGCCTTGCAGTTGCTAGATGAAGTCGGCTTTAGCGGCCTGACGCTGCGACGGTTGGCCGATCGACTCAAAGTGAAGGCCGCAGCGCTGTATTGGCACTTCGAGAACAAGCAAGACCTGATCGACGCTCTGGCCGAGCGCATCATGATGGCCGAATTCGACCGCATCCGCCCCAAGAGCCTGGACTGGCGCGACATGCTGGCCATGATCGGCCGCACCCATCGCCGCGCCCTGATGCGTTACCGCGACGGCGCCGAGGTCATGGCGCACGCCAATCTCCGCCACAACACTATGCTCGAAGGCATGGAGCTGCTGCTGCAAACCTTGCAAGCCCAGGGCTTTACGCCGGAGCAGGCGATGGCCAGCGTCTTTACGGTTATCCGTTTCACTATCGGCTGCGTGTTTGAAGAGCAAGCTGACCCGCGCAGCAAAGAAACGTCGCATCAAGAGCGCGTGCATCGCATCCAAGAGCTGAGCGAGCGTTATCCGACTTTTGCCGGCAGTATCAAGGCGGTGATGGCCGACGCGGGCAAGGGTCCGGACTACTTGTTTGAGCGCGGTCTGCAATTTATTTTAGATGGCGTCGCCGCTGGACTGGCGCAGCCGGGGTCTGAACACGCTTGACGCTGCCGCCCCGGCGGCCGTAGGCTTAGAATATGGCGAAAAGCAAACAGTTGGTTACGTCGGCGGCGAGCAGCTTGAGGCTGCCGTTTTTTCGGCGCAGCCGCGATTTAACCGCCGACGATGTGCGCGAAGCTCGCGAGTACATCGCCAGTTATTGGCAAAACCTAGAGCGCTTCCACCCCAAAGACGACGGCAGCGGGTTGGGCATGCCCAGACCGTATCTGGTGCCAGCCTACGAAGCCGGGCGCGAGTTCGACTTTAACGAGCTGTATTACTGGGATAGTTTCTTTATGGTGCAGGGTCTGTTGGATGCCGATCACAAAGAGTTGACCATGGGCATTCTGGAAGATCTGTTGAGTCTGTTCAAGCGCTTTGGCACCATCCCCAACGCCTCGCGCACCTACTTGACGGGCCGCTCGCAGCCGCCGCTGCTTACCAGTTTTATCTTTGACCTCTACCACACCTACAGCCTGGACCGCGACTGGCTAAAGGCCGCGATTGCCGTGGCCAAAGCCGAGTACGAAACCGTGTGGATGGGCACCGCCAAACCGCACCAACGCCAGGTGTACAAAGGTCTGAGCCGCTACTACGACATTAACATGACGCACGACCTCGCCGAGGCCGAGAGCGGCTGGGACTACACATCGCGCTTTAGCCACCATTGCCTGAATTACCTGCCGGTAGACTTAAACGCGCTGCTATACAAATACGAAATGGACTTTGCCGAAGCCGCCCGCATTTTGAGTGACAAACACGAAGAGCGCGCCTGGCACCACGCCGCCAACCTGCGCCGCGAGCACATGATGGAACTCATGTGGGACCCGGGCCGCAGCCTGTTTTACGACTATAACTTCACAAAAGAGCGCCGCGGCAACGTCAGCTCGCTGGCGGCGTATTTCCCGATGTGGGCGGGTATGGTCGACGGCCAAATCGCCGCCAAGCTGGTGCGGTCGCTGCGCAAGTTCCGCCAAAAGGGCGGGCTGGCTACCACCGACCGGCTGCCGATTGGCCAGTACGTGATCGGCTCTATGCCCATGCAGTGGGCGTACCCCAATGGTTGGGCGCCGCTGCACTATATTGTGGTCAAGGGCCTGCAGCGTTACGGCTACCACGAAGACGCCAAGGCCATCGCCATGGATTGGCTGCGCACCAATCTGGACTGGTTTAAGACGCACGGCAACTTCCTCGAAAAGTACAATGTGGTCAAGCCCAGCGACCCGCCGGCCAAGGGCGTGTACCCCTCGCAGACCGGCTTTGGCTGGACCAACGCCGTGTTCGAGCGATTTTGCCAGGAATTTATCGACGCCCAGCAGCCACCTAAGGTATAATCGCAGGCATGTCGCAGCAATCTTTGGCCGATTATATCGAGGCCCACAATAAAACGCACCTCATTTTTGACTTTGACGGCACGCTGGCCTATATGGATATTCCGTGGAGCGAGCGCGGCGAGGCCTTCCGCGACGAGTTACGCGAACTCGACGAAGAGCTGTGGCTGAAGTACGACAAACGCGGCGGCACACTGTTTAGTAACGACCTCGTGCGCAAGCACGGTAAAAAAGGCCTGGACATTTTGCTGAAGCACGCGCCGCTGTTCGAGATGCAGCACAAAGAACGCTTTATCCGCAACGAAGAACTATTGCGCGACGTGGAGAACTTCAAAGACACCTACCGCATGTACATTTGGTCGTCCAACTCGCGCCAGCTGGTTGAGTGGGTGCTGGAGGCCAACGGCATGCAGGATTGGTTCGATAAAATTGTGACGCGCAACGACGTGCGCTACCTCAAACCGAATCCCGAAGGCTTTCTGCACATCTATGACCCAGACGTGCCCGAAGAGCGCTATTTGCTGATCGGCGACAGCAGCTACGACGAAGGCGCCGCCCAAGCCGCCGGCATCGATTTTTACCACACAGACTTTTTTAATCTGGGGAGGTAAGGTATAATAACCCCTGTTACTTTCGGGGTTGTAGCTCAGCTGGCTAGAGCGCTTGATTCACATTCAAGAGGTCGGGGGTTCGAGTCCCTCCAGCCCCACCACAGTATATTTGGCAGGCCGCAAGCGGCCTGTTTTTATTCGTTTTGCAAGTCCCGATTGCGGAAGCGCAGGCTGCCAACTAGCGCGGCCGCCAGCCCCAGTAGCGTCAGAACGGCTGCCGATGTCCAGTTGGGGTTCGTCGCCGGTGCCAATGCAATGTGATGCAGCACCGACGTGTCCAGCAGCCAGTGGTTTAAATTGACGCCGGAGCGGATCATTTCGATGAGAAATGACCAGGCAACTACGCTGTAGCCGATGAGCGTCGTAAATCGTGGCGCCACGCCAAAGCCCAGCACGGCCACGCCTAAGGTGAACAAGCCCGGGGCAATAATATTTACGCCCGCAATAAGCATCGAGTGGAACGGGATGCCCAAACCCTGGCTCGCCTGACTTGCCCAGGTAGCGATGCCGCTCAGCATGGCCATGCCGGCGATGATGCCGCCAGCCAGCCCCACGCGCCCCCACAGCCATTGCAGCCGGGCAACCTTGCGCACCAGCAAGTTGTCTAGATAGCCCTCGGCCTCTTGCTCGCGGATGTTGCCGGCCGCCGCTGCGCCGTAGCACATAATGACCACCATGAGGATCAGAAAAATGCTGCTCAAGAAAGCGGTTGCCACCGTAGTGTGGGTGCTGGTGAACTTTTGCAGCACGTTGGCCGCACCTTGCGACTGCTCGAACGCACTTACCACGGTTTTTGTCAGCAGGCCGTAAAAGGTACTCATGCCGACCAGCGTCAGCGTCCAGCCGAGCGTATTGCCGCGAATGAGGCGCACGGCCAGCCCGAGCGGCGAGTTCAATAGCCGCAGGTGCGACCGCGCCGTGTCCTTGTCTTTTATAAAGCTGTCGCCAACATCTCGCTTGCCAGCCAGAAAGATGGCCAACCCCGCGCAGGACACGATAAAGGTAAGGCAGGGCACCAACCAAAGCGGTTGCGGCGCGTATAGCGGCTGCAGCTGCTGAATCCAGCCGAGCGGCGAAACGTTGGATAGCCAGTGCGCGCTGCTGCCGTCGCCCGCTGCCCGTACCAAAAATGACAACCCGAAGATGCCCGTTGCCAGCGTCGCCGCCCGCGCCCGTGTGGGCATCAGCTGGCTGGTCAGTGCGCCCAAAGCCGCAAACATAGCCGCGCCCATGATCGTGCATAACGCCAAGTACAAGGCTGCCGGCGCGCTAAATTGCACGGAATGCACCTTGCCGACCAATATAAATGCTAGCGCTGAGACTGCCCACAAAACGGCCAGGCATGTAAATAGGCCAGCGAGTGCGTTGGCCGCCGCCCGGCGCATGGTAGTCTGGCCGCCCAGCAACAGTTCCCAGCGGCCGGCAGTTTCCTCGCCGCGGAATGTCCGGGTCGCCAGCAGCAGCGCCCAGACCGAGCCAACGAGCGTAATAATCGCCATAGTATTCCAGGCGGTGTAGCCGGCGACGCTTTCCAGATGGTACGGCCGCCCCAGAAGCGCGGTAAGGCCCGCGTTATTGCCCAGGCTTTGGATGATAACCTCGCGGGATTGCACGGTGGGGTAAGCCACGGCGTAGCCAATCGCTTTAGAGGCGACGTACATGCCGTAAACCGCCGCCCAAAAGACCGCGCTTTTAATCGTGCGCCGGGTGACGAAGCGGGCAATCACGAGTTGGGGCAGGCGGTAACGGCGCAAATTTGGTGTTGCGGCGACTTCGGCGCTAGCGCTCATGGCCGGCCTTTTTGCTACGCTCTTCTTCTTGGCCGTAGAGCGACAGGAACAACTCCTCTAAAGACGGCTCGCGGCTCAAAAGCGTTTGCGGATGGGCGGCCGAAATGGCGGCGAACAGCTCGTCGATTGGGCCCTGCACTTGGCAGGTCAGGCGATGGCCTGTGACCCCCGCATTGCTGACGCCCTTGAGCTTGCCGACGTGCGGCGGCGTGCCCGCAAACGTCGCTTCGACGGTCAGGGCCGAGAGGTGGCGCATCTCGGCGAGCGTGCCGATTTCCACCAGCTTGCCGGCGCGCAAAATGGCCACGCGGTCGCACAAAGCTTCAACTTCGTCCAGAATGTGCGACGACAGGAACACGGTTTGGCCGTTTTTCTTGGCCTCTAGCACGCACTCGCGGAAGGCTTGCTCCATGAGCGGGTCGAGGCCGCTGGTAGGCTCATCTAAAATGAGCAGCCGGGCGCGAGTGGCAAAGGCGGCAATCAGGTTGATCTTTTGGCGGTTGCCCTTGGAGTAGGTGCGCACCTTTTTCTTGGGCTCGAACTGGAAGCGCTTGATGAGCTCGGCACGGTAGGCTTCGTCGGTTTCGCCGTGGATGCGGGCTAGCAAGTGCAGCGTTTCCATGCCGGTCAAGCTGGGCCACAAGGCGGCTTCGCCCGGCACGTAGGCAACCTGGCGGTGGATCTCGATCTTTTGCTTTTGGACGTCCATGCCAAAGATTTCGGCCTTGCCGCTGGTGGGCTTGCTGAGGCCCAGCAGCAGGCGGATAGTCGTGGTCTTGCCGGCGCCGTTCGGGCCTAAGTAGCCCAGCACTTCTCCCTGTTGTACGGTAATACTGAGGTCGTCAAGTGCCGCAAACGAACCGTAGCGTTTGGTGAGGCCTTGCGTGCGCAAAATTGTGTCCATGGCTACCCTTTACTTATACACTCATGGTCTCAAAAATGTTCGAAAGTCGCAAACGCGCCTGTTTCTGTTGCAACGCCAACGGCGGGGGCATGGAAAATCTATTGCAACAACTATTCGCCTTTGATACAACCATGGTATGACACAACCTTCAGGTGAGACCCTCGCATTGGGCGATTCGCGCGATGCGCCAGTGCGAGTCGTGTCCGTATTAATTCGCAAGCAAGAAAAGGTGC
>DASVOI010000039.1:0-19499 GCA_036383395.1 Saccharimonadales bacterium (SeqCode) | reverse complement strand
CGCGCACGGCCGGCGATTTGGCCGCCAGTTGCTCCAAGATGGTGAAGGTGTCGTCGGTGCTGCCGTCGTTGCAATAGACGACTTCATACTCACCTTTTACGACGCTGTCGAGCACCGTAACCAACGATGCATGGAACGCGCGCAAGCCGGCACCTTCATTAAAGACGGGCACCACAACTGACAGAGTACGTTCTTGCGCTTTGGGCATGGACTTTAACTAGCTCAAGGTTTCCTGAAAACTTGATTGTATTATACCGTAAACCCGTCTCGCCCGAAAGGCGATAGCGCCAAACACTGTCTGGCAGCACTCAGACTATGCCCACCCGAAGATAGTCTGAGCGTCCGCCAGACCAGTGCTAGGGCGCAAGTGTAATGATTGCATCAAAGGCAGAAGGCGGAAAGAAGAGGAGTTTACCAGAATCGAGGCCCGGAAAAGTACGCGCAATCATTACGGTCCACCGCTGGTAATTATGCCTTGCAAATATTAAAAAAATACTAACTACGCGACTAATTATGCTGCCCGACAAAACTATGTCTTCCCCTGAAACATCACGCATTTCTGTATTAAAAGTTAATGACAATTTAACTACAACCTTGCTACCATATAAGAGCTAGGGGATATGTGATGAAATTACTGCTGATTGAAGATAATAAACCGCTTGCCGACAGTCTCAAAAAGCAACTTGGGAAAACGTATATTATTGACGCTTGCCACACCGGCGAAGAAGGCCTGCAGCAAGCGCTGAGCGGCAGCTACGACATTATCGTACTCGACTTGGGTCTGCCCGACAAAAACGGCCATGAGGTTTGCCGGGCCATCCGGGCGAACAGCATCAGCGTCCCTATTCTCATTCTGACTGGTGTCGACGACATTGACAGCCGGGTTGCCCTGCTGGACGACGGCGCCGACGATTACCTCACCAAGCCGTTCAATGTCGCCGAGCTGCGTGCTCGCCTCGGCGCGCTGCTGCGCCGACCGGTCAACAGCTACACGCCCAACGTACTTACCGTACAAGACCTGATAGTTGACCCCGCCCGCCGTTTCGTGGAGCGCGCCGGTGTCGCGATTACGCTCAGACGCAAAGAATTCGACATCTTAGAGTACCTGGTGCGCAACCAAGGCCGCCCGGTGACCCGGGCCATGATTTTGGACCATGCCTGGGACGGCAGCAAAGACGCCTGGAACAACACCGTCGACGTGCACATCAAACACCTCCGCGACAAAATTGACCGCCCCTTCTCTACGCCGCTTATCCACACGGCCTACGGCATTGGTTACATGGTTGAAGCTGCTACAATAAAACAAGAGAAAGGAGGGGCTTATCATGAGCGACGTCGTAAAGAGTATTCTGACAGACGCTAGCGTCCGCACCGACGGTGCAGTCGAACAAGCGTTCATCAGCAATGCAGAAGCTGGCGGCCCATGGGGGAGCGAAGCTCCGACAATGTAGCCCAAAGCGGTGCTGCCCCTTACGTTCATGGGGGACCGGGGCAGCACCGAAAAGCAAAAATAACCTATGCTCAACAAACTGTATCGCCTGCTTATTGAGCCGCACCAAAAAGATGAAGACCTGCGCAACCGCGAACTCGTGTTAAATGTGCTGCTTGCGGGAACGCTTGCCGTGCTTGCCGGGGCGCTTTTTGTTATTTTCGTCAATTTTATTGGCGGTCGTCACTTTTTGCTGCTGCGCATGGAAATTTTAACGGGCACCTGGCTGCTGACGCTCGGCATGTACTGGAGGGCCCGCCGCGGGCACTACCATCTGCCGGCATATTTTGTGATCGCGCTCTACACGCTGCTAGCTGTCGGCGTCGCCTGGCGCTGGGGCGTGACGTTCCCGCCGGCGATTCTGCTATTTGCCCTCGTCATTATGGTTGCCGGCACGGTGCTCGGCGCCTCATTCCCGCTCTATGCTTCGGCGGGGGTTATCGCCTTGGCCGTGCTGATAACCTCGGCGGAGAACAAGGGCAGCATCAAGCCGGACATCCGCTGGACCCAATCGCCGTTCGACATGGTGGTGGTAATTGGCGTCTGCCTCATTTTCGTAATTATCGCGCTCATTTCCTGGCTGTTTAATGAGCAGACTGAGCGCTCGCTGAAGCGCGCACGCCGTGCCGAAGCCGCGCTGCGGCGCCAGCGCGATCTGCTGGAAGAAACGGTAGAGCACCGCACCCGCGAACTCCAGACCGCTCAGCTGGAAAAGGTGCAACAAATGTACCGCTTTGCCGAGCTGGGCCAGCTGAGCACCGCGCTGATGCACGACCTGGCCAACCACCTCACCACGCTTAGCCTGGACATCGAAGGTTTAGAAGAACAAAATCGTTCGCGCATGCTCACCCGGGCCAAGCGCAGCATCCGTTACATCGACGATATGGTGGCCGGCGTGCGCGACCAACTGCATGGCAAGGCGCAAGTACGACCGTTCGGTATCGGCAGCGAGATTGACGAAATCGTAAATCTTATGCAGCACCGCGCCCGCACCGCCGGTGTACGCATTGTGTGGGAAGCGCCGCAAGACAAGCGCAGTTTGCGGGTACGCGGCGAGCCGATCCGTTTTCGGCAACTGATGGCCAACCTGGTGGGCAACGCCATCGACGCCTACCTGCCGGAAAACACTGAGCGGCGCGAAGTACTCATAACCGCCGAGAACACCGCCGGGCAGGTCGTCGTGACTATCACCGACTGGGGCCGCGGCATTTCCAAAGAGGACCGCGACAAACTCTTCGAACCGCTCTACAGCACCAAAAAAACCGGCATGGGCATGGGCCTGTTCATCGCCAAACAGATTGCCGAAGAATACGGCGGCAGCTTGAGCCTGGACAGCGACGCCAAACACACCGCGTTCGTCGTGAAACTGGCCCGAGGTTAGCGCGTGGCCAGCCCGGAGAACAGTATTGGGCGCGGCCTAGCCTATGTGGCCGGCGCGCAGCTTGCCGATGGCAGCTTTGCAAGTCTCTCCAGCCCCACGGCCCGGCCGTTCAAGCCTGCGCACACCTATCGCACGGTATTCTTGCCAGCGGTCATATTAAACGCGCTCAGTCAGATTCGGGATGGTTTGGCCGTGCGCCAAAAGTTGAGTGCCTGGCTGCTCGCCCAAAAAAGTCCGCATTGGTCGTTTAATTACTGGGCGGCAGATGCGGCGGAGCGCCAGCGTTTTCCTTACCCAGACGACCTGGACGACACGGCCTGCGCCCTTATTGGCCTAACCCGTCATGACCCCGCGCTCATCGATGCCGGCGCCATGGGGCGCGTCGTGCACTTGCTGCTGGCGGCCGAAACACAAGTGGGCGGCCCGTACCGCACGTGGCTGGTGAGCAAGCAGGCGGCCAAAGCATGGCAAGATGTTGACCTGGCCGTGAACTGCAATATCGCCTATTTTTTGCTGCTAAAGGCCGAGGAGCTGCCGAATCTGACGGCATATATAACCAAGGCTATCGAAAGCGGCCGGTTCGCTTCGCCGTATTATCCATCGCCGTACCCGCTGTGGTATTTCGCGGCGCGGACCTACCGCGGGCCGCTGAAGCGCAAGCTGGCTGAACTCATTTTGGCGCAGCGCCAGGCCGATGGCAGCTGGGATACGCCGTTGCAAACGGCGCTGGCCGTGTCGGCATTGTATGAGTTGGGTGAATCCGCCGGACTGGCCCGAGCCGCCGTCCGGCTGCGAGCCGCCCAAAATCCTGACGGTTCCTGGCCGGCCGAAGCATTTTGTCTGGACCCGGCGCGGGAGGGCGCGCAATTCTTTAACGGCTCGCCGGCGCTGACGACGGCGCTCGTGCTTGAGGCGCTCAATCATTGTGCTAGGGCCGAGCGCGGTGCGCCCGTCACGCAGGACAAAGCCGCCGATACAATCTTCTCGGCCGTGATGCGCGAGGCGCGCCGTGAGGCGCAGAGCCTGGACGGCGCGGTTCGGGCCGGCGCGATGACCGCGCTCGCGCGCGTGGGCGACGGGCGGCATGGCCGTGAAATCGTCTTGCTGCCGTACTACGTCGCATCGGCGCTGCAAAAGCAGCCGGCCAAAAAATTACCGCAAGACCTGCTGGTGCGCCTCGGTCTCGCCAACCTCAACGGCTGGGTCGCCTACACGCTCTATGACGATCTGCTTGACGGCGATGCTGGACCGCCCGCGCTGCCGTTGGCCAACATCGCCATGCGCCGCTCGCTGGCCGGCTTTTTGGAAGCCGCGCCCGCAGACTACCAGGCATATGTGCGCCAGGCCTTCACGGCCATCGATGAGGCGAATGCCTGGGAGCTGGCCAATTGCCGCCTGGATGTTGATCGCCACGGCCAGCTGAAGCTCAAAACCATCCCGGCGTATACAACGCTCAAGCGTTTGGCAGATCGCTCGCTGGGGCACACGCTGTCGCCGCTGGCTGTGGTGGCGGCCGCCGGCCGCAGCCTGCAAGGCTCCGAAGCGCGGGCGTTGCTCAAAGGGCTGCGTCACTACCTGATTGCCCGGCAGCTGCACGACGACCTGCACGACTGGGAGGCCGACTTGCGCGCCGGCCAGTGCAGTTACGTTGTCGCCCGGCTGTTGGCCAAAAGCGGCCTCGCGCCCGGCACCTACCAACTAGACGATCTGCTGCCCGACCTGCAGCGCACATTTTGGAAGCACACCATAACGGACGTCGGTACCACGCTGCGGCGCCAAGTGCGCGTGGCGCGCCAACAATTTAAACAAAGCGGCCTGCTGCGCGATGAGAACGAGCTGGCAGTGCTGCTCGGCCGCATCGACGACGCCACGGCCAAAGCCATGGCCGAACAGGCCGACGCCGAAGCATTTTTGCGCGCTTACCGGCAAAATACATAGCAATATCAGTACTTTTTGCGACAAACTTGCAGAAATAAAAGACGCTTCGTATAGTCGGTGGCATGAAGCAAGGCATTTTCCGTATGTTCACGATTGTGGCGCTCGTCGCGGCGCTCGCCGGCGGCGCGCTGGCCCTGCATAGTCGCCGGGCCGCCCCAACGAGCGACGCCGTGCGTGTCAGTGCCACCTTTTATCCGATGGCCGAATTCGTGCGCCAGGTCGGCGGCCGCTACGTACAGGTCAGCACATTGGTTAAGCCCGGCGTGGAGCCGCACGACTATGACCCTACGCCGCAAGACATTGCCGGCATTTATAAATCGAAGGTCTTTGTGTATAACGGCGCCGGCCTAGAACGCTGGACCGACAGGCTGCAAGGCGACTTGAGCGCTAATCATGTGGTGAGCGTCAATGCCTCCAATGGAATCGCCCTGCACGCCAAAGACGCGAGTGACACCGAAAACACCAGCAGCACCGACCCGCACGTTTGGATGGACCCGACTTTGGCCATAAAAGAAGTAAGCAACATTCGCGACGGCCTCATCAAAGCCGACCCAGCGCACGCAGGCGCCTACCGCGCCAACGCAGCCAGCTACGTCACTCAGCTCCAGGCGCTCGACCAGCAGTTTAAGACCGGTCTGAGCCACTGCCAAAACCACACGATCATCACCTCGCACCAGGCATTTCGCTATCTGGCGGCGCAGTATGGCCTGGACGCCATAGGCATCGCCGGCCTGTCGCCCGATGACGAACCGTCGCCACAAAAGCTAGCCGAAATTGCCAGCCTAGCCCGCAGCCGCGGCGCCGATTACATTTTCTTCGAAACACTGGCCAGCCCGAAATTATCGCAAACCATTGCCCACGAAGTCGGCGCCAAAACCATCGCCTTTAATCCCTTGGAGGGGCTGACTCAAAGCGAGATCGGCGCCGGCAAAAACTATCTGACGGTACAAAAAGATAATTTGCAGGGCCTCGAGACTGCCCTACACTGTACACTATGAGCTCACCGATTATTGAACTCAGCCACGTGACCTTTGCCTACGCCGACGAGCCAACGCTCGAAGATCTGAACCTGCGCATCGAACCCGGCGAATACGTGGGGGTTATCGGCCCGAACGGCGGCGGCAAAACCACGCTCATGAAACTGTTGCTGGGGCTGCTTGCACCGCAGCGAGGCAGCATTAAACTATTCGGCACGCCGGTGCAAAATTTCAGGAACTGGCAAAAAATCGGCTACGTGCCGCAGCGCTCCGCCAGCGGCGATTTCCGGCTGCCGATTACCGTCGAAGAAGTGGTGCGTTTTGGCGCGCCAAGCGGCAGCAAGCCAGCGGCGCTGGCCGCTCTCGCCCAGGTTGGCATGGAACTGCTTGCCAGTCGGCGCCTGGCCCAATTGTCTGGCGGCCAGCAACAAAAAGTATTTATCGCCAAGGCGCTGGCCTCCAGCCCGGAGATTCTTATTCTGGACGAGCCCACCGCCGGCGTCGACGTCAAAGCCCAAGACGATTTTTACCAACTGCTGGCCAACCTCAATACGCAGCACGGCTTAACGATTATTTTGGTCTCGCACGACATCGACGTGGTGGTAAATGAAGTCAGCAAGCTGGCCTGCATCAACGAAGCCCTCATTTATCATGGCCGGCCGAAAGATTTTATCGAGAAAGATTACATCACCAGGCTGTACGGCAAAACTAGAAAGTTCATTTTACACGGACACTAATATGTTGGATATTTTCACCTACAGCTTTATGGCGCGGGCGTTCTTAGCGGGAGTGGCTATTGGTGTGGTCGCCCCGCTGGTCGGCACGTTTTTGGTGGCCAAACGCTATGCGCTGATCGCCGACAGCTTGGCACATGTGTCGCTGGGCGGCCTAGCACTCGGCGTGCTGCTGGGTGTTAATCCGCTGCTGGGGGCGCTGGCAATTGCCGTGGCCGCCGCCTTCCTGATCGAAAAATTGCGCGCCGACAAACGGGTGACGGCCGAGGTAGCCCTGGCCATGTTCTTGAGCAGCGGCTTGGCCGTGGCCGTGGTACTTATTGGCCTTAGCAACCGGACTAATATCGACCTGATGTCGTTCTTGTTTGGCAGTATCACCACCGTGAGCGCCAGCGACGTGTGGCTGATCGGCGCCCTGGCGGCAGTTATTTTAGCGACCGTCGGCGTGCTGTACCGCCAACTCTCGTACGTATCGTTCGACGAAGAGCAAGCCCGCGTCAGCGGTCTGCGCGTCCGCCTGCTGAACCAAGCCCTGGTGCTGCTGGCCGCGGTCATGGTGGTACTGGGCCTGCGCATTGTGGGCGGCCTGCTGATCGGCGCGCTCACTGTCATCCCCGTGGCAGCGGCGGCGCAGCTGGCGCGCAGTTTCCGCCAAACCGTCGTGTTGGCCGTGGCATTTGGCCTCGTCGCTGTCGTTGGCGGCTTATTCCTGTCGTTCTACTGGAACTTGGCGGCCGGCGGCACGATTGTACTCACAGCGCTGCTGCTGTTTTTGGTTGCCGCGCTCGTGCGCAAGTGGTAAAAATCCGCCTTTCGTGATCTGATAATTTGATTTATACTACGATTAATGTCGGAACAAGCAGAAGGTGGTGTGCGGCCACCCCAGTATCTTGCCGAAGTTGAACAATTGGTCGGCGTGCGCTTTTTCGTTGATCCGTTGCAAGAGCATGCCGCACATACGGCACCGGCCGCCCTCGGAGGTGAGACGATCGCCACGTACGGTGGTATATATTTCTCCGGCCTGCGCCTGCTGGCGGCCGCCCGGCGGCAGTTCGGCGTAGCTCCTGCCGAGCTCAGCCGCGATCAGCGCAACGAAATCCGCGCCGGCCATGCTCCGGCAATTACTGGCATACGCGACCGGCTGATGGTTGCCGCGCCGCTCATTAGCCAAGCGCCCGAGGGTTCGGTCTCTCAGGCCGGCCTGCGGACCGAAATTGCGCTGGGCAACGCCCTGTTCGACGACTTTACAAACCGGGTCGAACCGCTCCTCGTGACGTTCAAACTCTCGCGAAAGAGCCGGCGCGGCAAGCTCCATGTATTTGCAGATGATGCCAACGCCATCCGCGAGCTGGCCGCCCAACTCGAACCGGCAGCCGACGATGACGTCCTAATAAAAGAGCTTATCCCGGAACTACAGACTAATCCGGTGCGGCTTGGCCAGGCTCTCCAAGAAACCGGCATCACCATTCACGAAAAGCTTATGCCCAGCCAGGCACGCTTGGCGCGTTATGTATCCGCCACTGAGGCCCAAGCGCTGCGCGAGCATTACGCCGGGCTCATCGACAACACCGGCCTGGTTTCGGTAGCTCGAATCGTCGAACTCACCAACACCAGCATTGATGTAGTGCACCGCCAGATCGACTGGCATGGTTTTGCCAAACAATCCCGGCGCCAGCGCGACGAAGATGGCCGTATCTCGATGGGCGATTATCTGCCCGATGCTATCGCCGACGCTATCATCCAAGAATTAAGTGTCGTTGTACCCGACGAGTATCTAACCATCCTGGAATACGCCACCCTGCGCGGGCTCGACGACAGCAACGTCCGGCGCGCCGTGCATAAAAACAGCCTCCCGACTCATGTCTTTACCCAGCGCGAAAAATCAATCACCTACCTCGATGGGGCCACCATGCATCAGCTCGACCAACTCATGTCACCCTATGAACGGGCGACCGAAGGTTGGCACACCATGAAGGAGCTGGAAGCCGAATTCGAGGCAAATGACGTGACTATTGCCTCCCACCTCAAGGACGATTTTGCCGCTGGCCACGTACGCACCCTGAAGCCGCGGGAAGGCAGCGGCGGCGCGATTCCACATTATTCGCCCGCATTCCGGGCGCACCTCCGGACGGTGATCAAGCCAAAAGGACCCCAGGCGGGCCGCACCAGCCTGACCATTCTGGTCGAGCGCACCGGCATGACGCGCACCGGCCTGGCCGCCGCGCTGCGCCGCGGAGGCGTCGACATGATGCAGGCCCGGGTTAACGGCAACGCCGAAAATCTCTACCTCGACACTGACCTAGAAAGAGTTATGCCCACTTTGCCGAAGCGCTCTGTGCCGGGCGGGTGTGTCGACGTCGATACGGCCGCTCGACTCAACAACACCACACCTGATGCCTTCAAACAGCGGCTCAAGGTGCGCCAAATTCAGGCCGCCGGCCGCTACTTCACGAGCAATAAAGGCACCGCCAATTACTACTTGAAGACAGACTTGGCAGCTGCCGGCTTTATGGTGCCGGCTGTCCCCGCCTTCCCCGCCGGTGAACGCCCCTATGGCCGCTATGGGCCGGCGCGCGCTCCAGCGCAACAGGCCTCCCTGCTCAGCGGCGAGCGTTGGCGGCCAACTGGCATGGGTTCCGCTTTTATACCGCGCGAAACGCACATGAGTGAAGCAGAGATCGCCGAACACACCGGCGCGCAAATTGCCCAGGTACGCGTGGTTATTGGCGAAATGGACCTGGGCGCCTTCACAGGACGCCAGCAAACACGAACAGGAGTGCGCTACAGCGGCCCTGTATTGCTACGGATAATTGACCGCATCACCGGCATCGACGTCGACTCCATGGTGCAACGCACCGGCTTAAGCCAGCCGGTCGCCGATCGCGTGCTGCGCACCCAACGAGTCGGGCCGATCAACGGCGTATATAGCCCCGGCATGATTGACTACCTTATCAGCCGACGCCCGCCGCGGGCCTTCCGGAGACTGTCCTCGGTGGCGGCCGTTATCGAATGGGACGAGGACCGGGCGCTTGCCTTCTTGCATCGGCATTTTGGCCGCTTCGATACGTTCCTAGACGAAGAAGGTAAAGAAGCGCCCTATCTTAGCCCCGCATCGCAGCAACTGCTGCTGCGCCAAAAATACCCTGGCGGTCCTGATCACCCATTGGTGCGGGAAGCGCCCCGCGCCAACCAAAGTTGGTGGGACCGACGGGCCATCGTGGCGGAAAGCGGCCACCCCGTAAACCTGTTCGAGGCATGGCTGCACGAAAACCTCGAGCGTGGCGGCGTCATGCAGTGGATGCAAACCAGTGACGGCGCCACGGTGCCGCACTTTAGGAGCGACTTCATTGGGCGCTACTTTGCATACCTCAGACGCGTGCGGCACTAACGCTTGGTCAGCAGCTGCTCGATCAGCTTCGATTGTTTTTCCAGCTCTTGGCTTTGGGCGTCCAGCCGTACTAAAATCTGCTCGACGTCCTGGAAGCTCGTTACCGTTGTTTTGTACTCTTCGTCGGAGCGCAGCTCGGCGTGGCGCGACTGGATATTTTGCCCGACCATGATCAATGGCATCAAAAGCAGCTGCACAATATTGCCAATAAACAACAAGAAGGCAAACGGATACGGGTCAAACGGGTGGTGCGAGACAGCGCCCTGCCACAGCATCCAGCCGGCCAGCACCACCGCGAAAAAGTACACGGCATACATGGTGCCGACCGCCGAAGTAATCACCAGCGCTATTTTATCCTGAAACCCCAAACTGGCTTCGTGTTGGTCGTTGACATTTTGCGGCTTGTGGCGCGGCTGCGCTCCCGGAAGGTGCACCATGAAAATCCCCTTGTTACTTACCGCTATTCTACGCCCGGGCGCGGGTTTTAGGCCAGAGCACTTTAGCGAACACCGCCCGCTGGGGCAGCCAGCCGAAGTGGCGGCTGTCGGTGCTGGCGTTTGGGTTGTCGCCCAGCAAAAACACTTGCCCGTCACTGACACTGTGCAGCCGCTTAACCTTTTCTTTGCCGTCGTGCAGGGCGATCACGACGTCGCCAGGGCGGACTCTACGGGTGCGCCACGCGATAATCAACTGGTCGGGCCGAAGCACCGGCGTCATGCTATCGCCCACCACTCGCCGGAGTACGATCATGCCTAGGCTTTCTTGGTTTCCCAGAAAATCGTGGCAATCTCTTCGATTTGGTCGATCAGCTTTTGCCCCTCGGCCGCTTCCAGGTGATGCTTGCACTCGCTGGCCTGCTTGATAGCCTTCCAGAACTTATCGTGCAGGTCGGGGTACTTCTCCAGGTGTTCGGGTTTGAAGTAATCAGCCCACAGTACCATCAAGTGGTGCTTGACCAACTCGGCGCGCTCTTCTTTGATAATAATAGCGCGGACTTTGTTAGGCTCGTCCAGGCTGTCGTATTTGTCCTGGATAGCCTTGACGCTCTTCGCCTCAATGAGCGCCTGCGCTGGATCATAGACGCCGCACGGCAGGTCGCAGTGGGCGTACACCGGACGAACAAATCGCTGCAATAATTTCATAAGTTACCCCCGTTTTTACCTTGTCTTTTCACTATAACACGCTATAAGGGTGTATGATATATCGCACCATGGCGCTTCGAGTAGACAAGTATCAGGTGCGGCCCGGTGAACCGGAACTTTCCGTTCTGTTTCTGTACCCCTGGGGCGGCGATCGGCACAACAACCGGCAGCTATTGCGCGAGATATCGCTGCTGACCGGCGGTTTGGCGATTGGCGCCCAAACGCCGGGCACCGGCCGCATTTACATCGACCGGGCCACACGGCGCAGCCTGCGCCCCGGGCACCTGCACGAAATGGCCGATGATTACGCCGGTGAAGTGCACGAAATGCTTACCGCCGAGGGACAGCCGCAGCGGCTGCTGGCGGCACAATCCGGCCGCGTGGCGCTGGGCGCTCGCATGCAGCTGAGCCCCCACCACCCCTTCACGCATGTGCTGCTACGCGACGGCGTCAACTTGTGTGCGCCTGAATCGGTGATCGACGGCTTCCGCCGCCTGACGTCGCAGCCGGGCGAAGGCGAATATGGCACCTATACCGAACGCCGCAACTTGCTGCACAAGGCGCGCGATGTTCGCTCGCTGGTGCATGGCAGAGTCGAGGTCCTCACCCAGGGCCGTATGCTGTGCAGTACCGAAAGCCGTCTGGCCGTGGAAGCGCTGGCGCGCGATCGCACCACGCCGCTCTACCATCTGACGTTCGCCCGCGGCATCACCGGGCCCGTAGAAGTTCAGCGCGAGTTCCGCGCCACACTAGAAGCCTTGCGGCCCGAGGACGGTGCACCCCTAATGGCCAAAGTCCTTGTCGGCAATCATAACGATTTGCAGCACCCGCTGCTCTTCCACGACGATATTACGCAGACGCTGCTGCTGACTCATCCGGCTCCGGAGCCGGTGCCTGCGCCGCAGGCTTAGCCGTTTCGGCTCGCCACTTGGCGATTTCGGCGTGGTGGCCGCTCAATAGCACCTCGGGCACCCGCATCTCTCGGAACTCCTCCGGGCGGGTATACTGCGGATATTCAATGCTCACGTCGTCATCCTGAAACGATTCGATATCCGCGCTGGTTTCGCCGCCAAGCACGCCGGGCAGCAGCCGCACGACCGAGTCAATCACCACCATGGCCGGCAGCTCGCCGCCGGTGAGTACGTAATTGCCGATGCAGTATTGGCGGTCAACCCAAGCGGTGACGCGCTCGTCGTAGCCTTCGTAGCGCGGACAAATAATAATCAGGCCTTGGTCGCCGGCCGCCAGGCTCTTCGCATCAGATTGCTTGTAGACTTTGCCGCGCGGCGTGGGCAGCAGCACGAGTGCACCCGGGTCGTTTTTCTTGGCCCGCTCAAAGGCCGCCACCAGCGGCTCGGGGTTGAGCAACATGCCGTCGCCGCCGCCGTACGGCGTGTCGTCCACCTGGCGGCGCGGCCCCAGGCCAAATTCGCGCAAATTAATAAACGAATACTTTGCAATGCCGCGATCGGCCGCCTTCCAGAGCATGCTACTGCCCAGCACGCCCGTAAACATCTCTGGAAAAAGGGTAATAATTTGTATCTGCTTCATTTATAGGAATTATACCAGCTTAGCGCCGGCCTCGGTCCGCGGGCACAAAAAGACCCCGGATTAACGGGGTCTTTTTGCCACATATAGGGCTCCCAAATTGTCCGCTTCCGGGCAAAATGGCTCGCAGAGCTCTGTAAGTTTTTGTTTTAAAGGTCGGTTGGTTTCGACTTACTGCGTATTATACGTCTAAGTCGTCGAGTTCTTCAAGCTCTTTGCGGGTTTTGTCTACCACGCTCGAGCTGGCGGCCGGAGCCGCGGCGTAGGTCTCGTCATCATCGGTGTGAGCGTCGTCATCACTGTGGTGACTGCTGCTGCCGTTGTCGTCGCTGCTGGCGCCGTGCGAAGAACCGCCCATACCTGGCTCGCCGTTGTCGACAATTTTAAGATTATACCTGGCGTCGTTCTTGGTGCCTAAGGCACGGAGCAGCGTGCGCAGACTCTGCGCGGTTGCCCCACGCTTCCCAATAACGCGGCCAAGGTCTTCCGGATCTACCGTCAGTTCCAGTAAAACGCCCTTTTCGTCAATCCGCCTTTCAATAACAACGGCTTCGGGGTTGCTCACCAGTGACTTAACGATATATTCGACAAACTGTTGGTCGATGCTGCTCATACAGTAAACTCCTCTTAGTTAACTGGTTAACTTATTATAACAGATGCTGGAGGTGATGCTGTGAGTATTTTCTCATTGACTTCACAGTTGTCGGTCGTGCGGAAAAAGAAACCTACTTTATTTAGGCTTCTTTGTTGGCGTCGCCTTCGGCGGCGGGGGTTTCCTCGGTTGCCGGTGCTTCAGGCGCGGCTTCCTCGGTAGCTTCGGCGGCAGGGGCCTCCTTCGGCTGGTTCTTGCGCAGCTTCTCCGGGTTGCGCAAGCGGCCGCCCTTGGCAGTGTTCACCTGCACCCACGACGGCAATTTAACGCCTTCGCTTTGCAGCAAAGATGCGGCACGCTCAGAGGGCTGAGCGCCGTTCTTCAGGAAGGCTTCGGCCTTCTCTTTGTCCAAAACAGCAGTCTTGGCGTGCGGGTCATAGCTGCCCAGCAGCGCAACCACTTTGCCGCTGGTCGGCGTCAGGCGTGAATCTTGAACCACCACGCGGAACATGGCGTGACCTTTGCGACCGGTGCGTTGCATACGGATAGCTAACATTGCAGAATAATTCTCTCTTTCTTTCTTAGTCGATTATTGAAGCAATCTAAACATATTTTACAGATTAGCGCCCCTGATGTCAACTCCTACCGGCGGCAGCCGTTTGGCAACGAAGCCGGCGAAGTCTTCGTCGGGATGCACCTCAAAGCCTTGTCCGGCAAAGAAGCCCCACGCCTCAGTCTGCGGATAGGCTCGCAGATAGGCGGCGCCGGCTGCCGCGGCCTCGGCTTCCATGGCCGCAAGGAGCAGCTCGCCCAGATATTGCCCGCGCCAGGCGGGATCGATGGCGATAAGCGTCAGCTCGGTCTCTGGGTTGCCCATAAAAGTCAGCGCGGCCGCTCCGACCAGCGTATCGCCCTGCCGCAACCCATACAGTTGCGGCCTGGTCTCGATAAACATATCGCGCTCGATGGCCTCCGGGCCGCATAAATAGACTTGCTCGCACAAAAACGCGATAGCCTGGGTCCGCAACGGGTCGGACTCGTCCGCCGAAAGCCGCAGGATTTCAGGGACAGACATAGGCTTAGGCTACTGCTCGTAGCTGGCGAGCGCTGCTTCGGCAGCCTTCTGCTGGCCAGCCTGCTTGCTGGGGCCCTGGCCGGTGCCCTTCAGCTTGCCGGCCACAAACACGCCCACGGTAAATGTCTTTTCGTGGTCCGGGCCTTCTTCGCTCAAAACTTTGTAGACCGGCGTTTGGCCGTCGCGGCTCTGCGCCACTTCCTGCAGGTGCGACTTGGGGTCAAGCCACGAGCCGCTTTTCAGAATATCTTTGAACGTCACCAAAATGCTCTTGGTGATATAGCTCTTAGCGGCGCCGTAGCCCTTATCAAGATAAACTGCACCAACGACAGCTTCGTAGCTATTAGCCAAAATCTGAGCGCGGGCGCGCTCGGTGCCGTGCTTTTCGCCGCGGCTTAAGCGCAACAGCGGCTCGTAACCAAACTTGGCGGCCGCAGCGCCAATGCTTTCGGTGCGCACCAGGCTGCTGCGCCAGTTGGTCAAAATGCCTTCCGGTTCGCTGAAGTTATTGTACAAATACTCGGTCACGACCAGCTCCAGCACGGCGTCGCCCAAGAATTCCAGGCGCTCGTTGTGCTCAGAGACCGTTTTTTTGTGCTCGTTTAGATATGAGCGGTGCGTAAAGGCCGTCACCAGCAGCTGAATGTTATCGAATGTTATGCCCAGTACTTTTTGGGCGAAGTCTTGGTATGCGCTATAGTCTTGCATCTCGTATTTTTTTCATTCCCACCAGTATTAATTTGCCAATATCGTCGTAAGCGATTTTATCGATGGCGACTGGCGCCGGGAACCACTTGATGTCGTTCAGCCAGTCTTCGGGATTTAAGTCGTTGGTGTCGCCCAGCGCCTGCACCAGATAAATATGCATGGTCATGAGCACCAGCGTCTGCCCGCGCCGGTAGCGGAAGCTCACCTTGCCCAGCCAGTTAAAGACCTTCATTTCTTTCAGGCCGGTCTCTTCGTTGATTTCGCGCTCAGCGGTTTGCTTGGGCTCCTCGCCCTCCTCGACGTGGCCTTTCGGGATCGTCCAGCGATCCTTGGCGTCCTGAATGAGCAAGATTTCTATCTTGCTGGGATCTTCGCGGCTCTTGCGGAAGATGACGCCGCCGGCCGTGGTTTCGTGCACCACCTCTTGGATACTCGGCCGCCCGCGGCCCGGCACAAAGCGCCGGAATGCAGGAAGCTTGGGGCGTTTCATGCAGGTGACTCCTGATTGTCGGACGCCTCCTTAGTAGCATCTTCTTCTTTGGCCTTTTTGGCCTTGGCCGGTTTTTCCAGGGCCGGCTCACCATTGAGTTGGCGCAGCAGCGTGCCGAGCACGCCGTTCACAAACTTGGAAGAATTCTCGCTGCCGAAGGCTTTAGCCAATTCCACAGCTTCGTTAATGACTACCTTGGCTGGTACGTCTTTTTCATATTTCAGTTCAAACAGGCCGATGCGCAAAATGACGCGGTCCATACGGGCGATTTGGTCGATGGGCCACTCCGGCGCCACCGGCTGCAGTTCGGCGTCCAGCTCTTTTTCGTGCTTGTCGACGCCGCGCACCAAGCGCTCGATGAATTCTTTGTCGTCAACGGTAGCCTGGTAGCGGCCGATGTTGCGGGCCAGTACCGCGTCTAGGTCAAAGTCGGCGTCATTGGCAGCACGCCGAAAATCCTGCTCGAACAAGGTCTGCAGGGCGATAATGCGGCCTAAGTGACGATTCGATGCCATATCTGTTTTAGCTTCCTTTGCCTACCCTTGTAGTATAGTCCCAGCAAACGGGGTACTACTAGGCAGCTTTTGCGCTTTTGCCGCTCTCGCGGGCGGTGGTGTAAGCCTTAACAGGGGATTTGGCGTTAACTTTGCGTGCTAATTCCACAACGAGGTGGCTGCGGCGGGTGCCGGTGCGGCGCGCACTAGTGCGTTTTTTGGGTTTACCCATGGAAAATAACTCCTTGTACGGTTTTTACAATAATTACAACTATTATACCGTAACTAACAGAGGGCGGCAAGTCCTAAGCGCACTAAATGACGAAACTAACTAATTTGCCGGCGACGTAGATGGCCTTCTTGATGTCGTGCCCTTCCAAATAACCGGCGACTTTCTCGTGCTGCTTGGCGGCTTCGATGACCGCTTCCTGAGCGGCGCCTGCGGGCACTTCGATCTCGGCGCGCACCTTGCCGTTGACCTGCACAGCCAGTGTCATAGTGTCGCTCACCAAATACTTCTCGTCGTACGTCGGCCAGGCTGAGGTGTGGATAGAGTCTTCGTGGCCGAACTGGGCCCACAATTCTTCGGCGATGTGCGGCGCGAACGGAGCCAGCAGCTGCACAAAGCGCTGTAGCTCAGTGCGCCAGGCAAGCAAGGCTTTGTCAAACGGCACGCTGCTTTTGGCGGCGTACAGCCCGTTGACTGCTTCCATCATGGCGGCGATGGCCGTGTTAAAGCCCATACTCTCCAAATCTTCGGTGACTTTTTTGGTGGCGCGGTGCACGATGCGGCTAACTTCGGTGGCGTCGGCGGTGTTGTCGGCCGGGTCTTCTGGCGTGCGGCCCTCGGAGGTCTCGATCACGTCTTGGGCCAGCGCCCACACGCGCTGCAAGAAGCGGAAGCTGCCGCCCATGCCTTCGACACTCCAGTTGGCAACCTGGTTCCAGGGGCCGACGAACAGCTCCATGACACGGATGGCGTCGGCGCCGTAACCCTGCTCGATCAGGCCATCCGGCTCGATGGTATTGCCCTTGCTCTTGCTCATCTTTTGGCCGTCGGGGGCCAGGATCATACCGTGATTGCGCAGACGCTTAAAGGGCTCGCCGAAGTCGATCAAACCTTCGTCCTGCATCACTTTTGTCCACATGCGGGCGTACAGCAGGTGCATAACGGCGTGTTCGGCACCGCCGATGTAATCGTCGACCGGCAGCCAATATTTGACCTTGGCGTCGTCAAACGCTTTTTCGGCGTTGTGCGGGTCGGCAAAGCGCAAGAAATACCAGCTGGAGCAGGCAAAGCCGTCCATGGTGTCGGTTTCGCGGGTAGCCGGGCCGCCGCACTTCGGGCAGGTGGTGTTTACAAACTCGGGCACGCGGGCCAGCGGGCTGCGGCCGTCGCCGCTCGGTTCGTAACTTTCTATGTCTGGCAGTACCACCGGCAGCTGATCCTCGGGCACCGGCACGGCGCCGTCTGTTTCGCAGTGAATGATCGGGATCGGCGCACCCCAGTAACGCTGGCGAGAAATCAGCCAGTCGCGGATGCGGTAGGTGTGGGTGCGCGTGCCCATGCCCTTCTCTTCCATCAGGTCTTTCATCTTTTCGATGGCGTCCTGAATGTCCAGGCCGTCCAGCGGGCCGGAGTTTATCATCTTGCCGGTTTTTTCCTGGACCTGCTCGCGGCGCTCAATCGGGCCGTTGTCACCGTCAGGGCCGACCACCACGCGCTCAATCGGAATGTCGAACTGCTTGGCAAAATCAAAGTCGCGCATATCGTGGCCGGGCACGCCAACCACCGCACCGGTACCGAAGTTGGCCAGCACAAAGTCAGACACCCACACCGGCAGCTGTTTGTTGTTCAGTGGGTTTACCACATACAGGCCGGTAAACGCGCCTGTTTTCAGCCGGCCTTCTTCCTGGCGCTCGAGCTCGCTCTTGGCCAAGGATTTTTGCACGTAATGCTGCACGGCTTGCCAGTGGCTGGAGCCTTCCTTTGGCACAATTTCCTGATTCATCACCTTTTGCACAAAAGGGTGCTCCGGCGCCAACACCACAAAGGTCGCGCCAAAGTTGGTGTCCGGCCGGGTGGTGAACACGGTGATTTCTTCGTCGGTCCTGGCATTGCTAACCTTATACGTCAGATTGATGCCGGTTTTGTGGCCGATCCAGTTGCGCTGCATGTTCTTGATGCCCTCAGACCAGTCGACATCGTCCAGGTCTTTCTCCAGGCGGTCGGCGTAGTCGGTGATCTTAAAGAACCACTGTTTCAGGGCCTTCTTTTCTACCTGGCTGCCGCAGCGCCAACATTTGCCTTCTTCCACCTGCTCGTTGGCCAGCACGGTCTTGTCGACCGGGCACCACCACTGCAGGCTCTCTTTTTGGTAGGCCAGGCCGCGCTTGTGCAGCAGCAAGAAAAACCACTGCGTCCACTTGTAGTATTCGGGGTCGGAGCTGGCAAATTCGCGGCTCCAGTCATAGCCGAAGCCCATCTGCACCAGCTGCTTTTTAAAGCGCGAGGTGTTCTCTTGGATAGCCTGCTTGGGGCTGATGCCCGTTTTAATGGCATAATTTTCGGCCGGCAAGCCAAAGGCGTCCCAACCCATAGGGTGCAGCACGTTGAAGCCGCGCATCCGGTTGTAACGAGTAATGGCATCACCAATGGTGTAATTGCGCACGTGGCCGACGTGCATAGCCGCGCCGCTGGGGTACGGGAAATACTCCATGATATATTTCTTGGGCTTGTCGGATTGATCGGCAGCCTCGTAAATCTTGCTGTCTTGCCACTTCTGCTGCCACTTGGGCTCAATTTCTTTTGGGTTGTAACGTTTCACGCTTTGTAGACTCCTTGTCGGACTTTACTGAAATTATAACCGATTACAAAAATATGCGCCCCTATCGGGCGAGGAGAAGAAGCAAGGAAGTCGCGACTTTGCTCATAGCGCGCTTAGTATAGCATATCTGTTAGCGCGCAGGCTAGCGGCCGAAAAACTCGCCGCGCTGGCCGGGCGCCAGATTAAATAATTGGCTGACGGTCACCAGCTGGTAATGCGGCGCGAGGTCGTTCAGCAGCTGGTCGAGCGAGTCGGCGGTTTGCTGGTGGATGTCGTGCATTTCGACGACGCCGCCCGGTTTGGCGGTTGACTCCACCCGCTTGATGATGTCGGCGGCGTTGCCGGTATCCCAATCTTTGGGGTCAACGTTCCAGCGAACGATGCTGAGCGGCACGTTGCTGCGCACCACAGCGTTGACCGCGCCGTACGGCGGTCGGAACAGTGTGGGCGCTGGCACGCCGGCACTGGCGATGGCGGCCTGGGCCTGGGCGATCTGGTCTTGGATCTGCTGCGGCGTGAGCGTGGTAAAGTCGGGGTGCGACCAGCTGTGGTTGCCTATTTCGTGCCCGCCCTGGTACATGCGGCGCAACAATGCTTCGTTGCCGCCAACTCGCGAGCCGATGACAAAAAAGGTGGCGTGCACGCCGTGCCGGGCCAGGATATCGAGCACCTGCGGCGTGACGCTCGCGCTGGGACCGTCGTCGAAGGTCAGCGC
>DASVOI010000038.1:0-32343 GCA_036383395.1 Saccharimonadales bacterium (SeqCode) | reverse complement strand
CTGGATCTGCATCAGCACGCCGGCCTTCAGTTCGTGGCCGTTCTCGCGGCTGAATACCTTTACGCCAACCACTTTGCCGTGCTTGCCGTTGCTCATGCGCTGAGAGGTGTCGCGGACTTCCTTGGCTTTTTCACCAAAGATGGCGCGCAGCAGGCGCTCTTCAGAGCTCAGTTCTTGCTCACCCTTCGGGGTAATCTTACCAACCAGGATGTCGCCAGGGTGTACTTCGGCGCCAATGCGCACGATGCCGTCGTCGTCCAGGTGCCGGAGCGCGTCTTCAGACACGTTCGGGATATCGCGGGTGACAATTTCTGGCCCAAGCTTAGTTTCGCGCACTTCAATCATGAAGTCTACGATGTGGATGCTGGTCAGCGTGTCATCTTCCACCAGCTTGCGGCTGATGATGATGGCGTCTTCGAAGTTGTAACCGCCCCAGGGCATGAAGGCCGCTACGAGGTCCTTGCCCAGAGCAAGTTCGCCGTTCTGGATCGACATGCCTTCAATCAGCACATCGCCAGCCTTTACCTTGTCGCCGGTGTTAACCACGACCTTCTGGTTGATGCTGGTGCCTTCGTTGCTGCGGATGAAGTGCGCCGGCTCGTACTTGACGTTGCCGTCTTTGTAGGCCACGACCACTTCTTGAGCGCTGGCCTTCACCACTTCACCGTCGTCCTCTGCGAGCAGCATCTGGCCGGTGTTGCGCGCGGCAGCACCTTCCAGGCCCGTGCCCACGATCGGGGCGCTTGGCTGGATCAGCGGCACCGCCTGACGCTGCTGGTTACTACCCATCAGCGAGCGGTACACGTAGTTCTTTTCGATAAACGGAATAAGACCGGCGCTGCTACCAATGATCTGGTTGCGAGCGGCGTCCATGTGCGTCACGTCGTTGGCGTCGGCCTCACCCGGCTTCAGCTGGGTGCGGGCGCTGACGCGCTCGGTCGTGAAGTAGCCGTCGTCGTCAATTTCGTTGCCGATGCCGGCGATCACGGCGCTTTCTTCGGCAGCGGCGTCCAGGTAAACCACGTCAGTGGTTACTTTGGCGCGTACCGGCCAAGTGGCGCGGCCTTCTACCTTGGCGAGCTTGGCGGCGTCGTCCTTGGTGATGGCTTTGCCGGCCTTGACGATGGTCTTGCCCTTTTCGTCCTTGAGGTCTTCGCGGGCAATGTGGCCAGCAGCATCCTTGGGAGTCACGGCGTTGATAACCTTGCGGTACGGAGTCTCGATAAAGCCGTACTCGTTAATACGGGCGTAGTTAGCCAGGTTACTGACCAAACCAATGTTGGCGCCTTCCGGCGTTTCTACAGCACAAATGCGGCCGTAGTGAGTGGCGTGAGCGTCACGCACTTCAAATCCGGCGCGCTCGCGGCTCAAACCGCCAGGGCCCATGCTGGACAGGCGGCGCTTGTGGGCCAACTCAGAAAGCGGGTTAATCTGGTCCATGAACTGCGACAGCTGAGAGCTGGCGAAGAATTCGCGTACCGCTGCCACCACCGGGCGGGCGTTAATAAGCTGCCCCGGGGTAACGGTCTCGATTTCGCTCATAGACATGCGGTCTTTGGTGTTGCGTTCCATGCGCAAAAGGCCGATGCGGAACTGGCGCTGCACCAGCTCGCCCACGAGTTTCACGCGGCGGTTGGCCAAGGAGTCGATGTCGTCGGCCGGCTCTTGCGTGTTGTTCAGGCGGATCAGCTCGGCCACGATGGCGATCAGATCCTCCAGACGCATCACACGATTTTCGGTCGTGTTCGGAACATCCAGGTTTAGTCGTTTGTTGATTTTGTAGCGGCCCACGCGCGAAAAGTCGAACCGCTTAAAGTTATAGAGCATGTTTTCGATCAACGCTTTGGCGTTGTCTACCGTTGCCAGGTCGCCAGGGCGCAAGCGGCGGTATACCTCAATGAGGGCGTCGCTTTGGCCGCGGGTCGGGTCTTTGTCGAGCGTCGCTTGCAGGTAGCTCAGCCTGCCGGTGTCGACGTGCTTGAAAGCGTCGCGCATTTGGGCCTCGGTCATGCCGAGGGCGCGCAGCAGCGTCGTGACCGCGATTTTGCGCTTGCGGTCAATCTTAACAAAGAGGCCGCCGGCTGCGGCGGTCTCAAATTCAAACCAAGCGCCACGGCCCGGAATGACCTTTGCACCGTAGAGGTTGCTGGCACCATGTTGGTCGGCCACAAAGAAAACACCAGCCGAACGGATCAGCTGGCTTACCACGACGCGCTCGGCGCCATTAATGACAAACGTACCGCGGCTGGTCATAGCCGGGTAGTCGCCCAGGTAAATCTCCTGTTCCTTAACTTCGCCAGTTACTTTGTTGGTCAGTTCGACCTTGGCTTTCAGTGGTGCTTCGTAGCTCACGTTGTTTTCGCGGGCTTCAGCCTCAGTCATCTTGGGTTCTTCAAAGTGGTAGTCTTTGAAAACGAGACTTAATTTTGCGCCGGTGTAATCGTCGATCGGACTAATCTCCGCCAAAAGTTCGCCCAAGCCCTCTTCCACAAACCATTGGAAGGACTTGTTTTGATGGTCGACCAAATTGGTCAACTGGATGGCGTCATCTTGGGCGGTGTAATACACGCGGCTGTTTTGCTTTGCAGTCTTGGTGCTCTTCGCCATAAATGCAGCTATTCTCCCCTTATTTACCCACGGCTTTTGAAGCCAGCAGGGACCCCTGCCTCCTGTGCTGAAGGCAGTCGTCAGTAACTTAGTGTGTTAAGTGTTTTTCGCGCGAAGATGACTAAGCGAGGCGGTTTTTGGCGCCGTTGTTACATACCAGATGTTCTACAACTACAGCACTGACCATGCTTACACTACTTCTTAGGATAAGATTGTGGGCAATTCTAGCACAAATGTCAAGCTTATTTGCGTTTTGGATTCGGATCTCGCAAATTATACCCTAAAAAGCCGAGGTTGCCGAGCAACGCGCCAACATTGCCCACAAAGCGCGGCGGCCTCGCCAAATAGTCGTGCTGAAAGCCCAGACCGGCCATGACCCGACTGCCGTTGGCGCTGGGCGCGCGAGAAAGAAGTTGCGCCGCGCTCTCTGGTCGCACGGCCGGGTGATCAAGGGCTGCGGCGAACAAGCCGCTCAACACAATGCGCTCTTCTTGCTCGGTCAGGCCCTTCACCACAGCCGCCTCGCGGAACGTGATCGGCTCGTCGGCAGCCATCGCCTCGCGCAGGACGTATCCGCAGAAACCCTGCTGGTCAAATAGCACCTGCTCCATGTCGGGCCGCCGGTAAGCCAACAGGTAGGTACCATCGTTTGGATTGCTCATCTCACCGAAAATAGCGGTCGGCGACCAGTGATGCATGCCGCGTCTATCACGAACCTGGGCGACCTCATGCGCGGCGCGCGATACTCGGTAGTTAGTCGTTAGCGGCCGGCTGGTGCCGACAATTTGTGCAACGTTTAGGAATGCCTCAGTCTGGGCTTGGCCGGTTTCAATCTGAAAGACGGCCGCCAGCTGAAGGTCTCTTTCAGCCATATCGAGGCCATATTTTATTCCTAAATGCAACGAAATACAAGCTTGTTCCCTATGTATAGCGGAACATCGATGGCTTGCTACTGCAAGCTTGCGTCACAATTGGCGCTAGAGTTTGGGCGGCGAGGTGATAACCTTGTCGACCAAGCCGTAGGCCTTGGCTTCTTTGGCATCCATCCAGCGGTCGCGCTCCATGTCTTCGTGGATTTGCGCCGGCTTCTGGCCAGTGTTCTTGGCCATAATCCCTTCCAGCAGGCTCTTGATGCGCAGAGACTCGCGCAGGTCAATCTCCTGGTCGGTTACTTTGCCGCGGGTGCCGCTGCTTGGCTGGTGAATCATAACAGTGGCGTTGGGCAGCAACATGCGCTTGCCCTTGGTGCCGCTGCTGAGCAGGAATGCCGCAGCCGAAGCCTGCACGCCGATGCCCACGGTCTGTACGTCATTGGTGATGTACTGCATGGTGTCGTAAATGGCCAGCGCGTCGTACACGCTGCCGCCCGGACTGTTGATGTAAAAGAAAATGTCCTTCTTGGAGTCTTCGGCTTGCAAGAACAGCAGTTGGGCCACCACTAGGTTGGCAGTGTGCTCATTGACGTCGCTGCCCAGAAAGATAATGCGGTCCTTTAAAAGGCGCGAGTAAATGTCGTAGGCGCGCTCAACGCGACCGTCGCTTTCGATAACTGTGGGGACTAGAATGCTGTTTTGGATATTGCTCATACTTCCAGTATAGGAAGCTAGCACTCATGTGTCAAGAGTGCTAATTTACTCTGTTGTTGGCCGTTAGGCGCAGCACGTGGCGGCCGAGCGCGCCACAGGCAAATTGGACATGCTCGGCGTCCATATTATTCTTAGCCAGGCCATCTCGCAAGTATTGCAGCTGGGTGTCGGCAAGCTGCCGGATGTCGCCAGGCACGTCGACGCCCATAAGCGCCAGCTGCACGAGGTCGGCATCTACGCCAAACTGCTCAAGGGCGCGGCCGTTCATCGCCGCGTATGCGTTGCTCTGCACAAAAACTTCCAGCCCTTGGCGGTCACCCAGGGAGCCAAATTGCCATCCGGGGACAATAGGCGGCTGGCTCATAGCAGATCTAGCCCTTGGTGGCGTACTCCACCAATTTAGTTACCGTCTTTTCGGTCAGCATGCGGCTGGCGATGTCGCGGCGGGCTTCCGGCTTGCGCAGCTCTTCTTGCATTTGCTTGTCGGGGTAACGAGCCATCAGCTGCATCATGTACGCGTCGATTTCTTCGGGGGTGACGGTGATCTTTTCTTCCTCGGCGATGGCGGAGAGTACCAGGCCGGCCTTCACACGAAGCTCAGCAGCTGGGCGCTGGCCGTCGCGGTATGTCTTTTCGGTCAGCTTTTCGCCGTCTAAAAATTCCTGCCAGGTTTGGCCGCGGTACATCAGGTTTTGGCGCTGGTCGCGCTCCAGGCGGTCGAGCTGCTCGTCCAACAAACTTTCGGGAATTGCTACCTTGGACTTCTCGGCAATCTTGGTAATGAGCTCATCGGCGTGCTTTTGCTCGGCTTCGTTCTGCTTGCGAGCGGTTAGCTCCTTCTTGATGTCGTCCTTCAGATCGGCGACGGTCTTAAACGGACCGACCTTGGCGGCAAAGATGTCGTCCAACTTGGGCTTCACGAGCTCCTGCACACCCTGAACGGTTACGGCGAACTGCACTTTGCGGTTCTGCAAGCTTGCAGCGCCGTAATCTTTGGGAAAGGTCACGACAAAGGTCTTTTCTTCGCCCTTTTTCAGGCCGACCAGTTCTGGCTCAAAGCCAGGGATGAACGTGCCGCTGCCAATAACTAGCGGGAAGTCGTTGCCGTCGGCGCCGGCGATTGGCTCCTTGGTTTTGGCATCCACACCTGTAAAGTTAATCGTTACTTGGTCGCCGTCTTTGGCGGCGCGGTCAACGTCCTTGCGCTCAGCGTCGCGGTCGAGCAGCTGGCCGGTGACTTCTTCCACTTCTTTGGCGGTAACGCTCACCTTTTCTGGCGGCAGTTTGATTTTCTTGTAGTCGGGCAATTTTACTTCGCCGACAATCTCAACTTCGACGTCAGCTTCTAGGGTGTCATAGGGCACAAACTTGGTGATCTTGACTTCGGGCGGCGAAACCGGGCGAAGCTTTTCTTGCTCCACGGCGGCAGCATACAGCGCGTTGATGGCGTGCTCTAAGAACTCCGATTGCAGGCGGGCCGGGTCAACGTGCTTCTCGAGCAGCGATTGCGGCGCCTTGCCTTGGCGGAAGCCTTGCACTTTTACATTGGCACCCAGCTCGCGCAAAACGTCGTTCTTGATTTTTTGCAGCATGGCAGCGTCATCGGCTACCAGGCGCATAGAGATTTTGGTGTCGGCTAATTTCTTGTTGGTAACTTGCATGAGTATTGACTGTAACAGATACAGCCAATTTTAGCTAGGGCTACTTAGGCGGCGTTTTGAGCAGCGCCGGCCGCTGCGTCTTCGGGGCGGTGCAGTTCGTACACAACGGCGCTAGGGCCTTCGGTGGTAACGACGAGGTCGGCACCAGCGGCTTCATGCACTTGCATGGCATGGGTTTCGGTCAACAGCTGGCCGATGTCAGTGCCACCTGCCCTCTCGACGCCGATACGAAAGCGTGCAGCTTCGATTTCTTCGGCAAAGAAGCGTCCTACTTCCGCGTCGCTAGCAAGCGGATCGATGGACGGCAGCGGATCGTCCAGGCCAAGAGTGGCACGAACGGTTGCGCGCAGCTCTGCAAGCGCGGCGGCAGCAGCGGCACGCTCATCGAGCGCCGCCTGGGACAGCCGCTCACCTTGCGCAAATGAGTACCGGGGAGCGTCGGCCCGCGGTGCGCCAGTCGGCTGCGGCCAACCGGTGATAATCGGCTTTTCACCCAGCTCTGCGGCGCCCATTTCATAGGGCGCCTTCGGGATGCCCGGAAAATCTCCGGTGGGTGCCCATTCAAAACGCTTAATTCCATTCATGCTAAATAAACCTCTAATGCATTACCAAAGTAATGCACACGATCATACTCTTATTCGGAACATAAGGCAAGCCTGTTAGTCTTCGCGGTAGTCGCTCACAATAGAAACGATGCGCTCGAGGCTGTGGCGTTCGGCCACGCCAGTTTGCAGGTTTTTGACCTCAAACTGTTCCTCTTTGAGATCCTTTTCACCGATGAACAGCGCATAGTGGATGCCCTTCTTCACCGCGGTCTTGATTTGCTTGTCGGGCGAGCGCCCGGTGATGTCCACGGCCACATTAGCGCCCATCTCGCGGATACGGGCCACGACGCGTTGGGCGTCGCTGTACACGTTGCCGATCAGCACCACGTACACGTCGGTTTCGGCGCGCAGCGGCGGCATCAGGTCGTGGCCGCGCAAGAAGTTCTCGAAGGTCACATCGCCAAAGCCAAAGCCAACGGTGGGCACCGGCTCAACGCCAAACAGGCCGACCAAGCCGTCGTAGCGGCCGCCGCCCAGCATGGAGCGGTTGTTATCGGGATCTTCGTCGAAAATTTCGAACACAATGCCGGTGTAGTAGTCAAAGCCGCGCATCACGCTTAGGTCAAAGACAGCATTCTGGATTTTAGCCTCTTTGAGCACGTGCAGCAGTTCTTTGAGTTCGAGTGCCGAACTGTGCTGGCGGATTACCTCCGGCAAGTGCTCCAGGCTTTTGGTCTTGAGTAGACCCATAAGCTTATTGCTGGCGCCGGCCTCACGCTGCGTAGGAGTAAACACGGCGTCTACCTCGGCCGCAAAAGCGTCGTGCGGCATTTTGTGCATGCGGTCAATTAGTTTGGCGATGGTGTGGCTTTGCACGCCGTCCAACCGCAAGTACTCGCGCATGATGAAGTCTATGAGCTTGCGGCTGTTCAGCTTAATGCTGTACATGTCGTGCGTGGCGCCGGCCGCCTTCAGAATACCGTCGGCCACTTGGATAACCTCAGCCTCGGCCAGGTGATTGTCCACGCCAAAGATATCAACGTTGAGCTGCCAGTGTTCGCGCAACCGGCCGCGCTGCGGACGTTCGTAACGCCACAGATTGGGAATGCTAAACCAGCGCACGGGATACGCCAGCTCTTGGCGTTTGCCGGCAACCATGCGGCTGACGGTGGGCGTCATTTCGGGACGGATAACCACCTTGCGGCCGCCGCGGTCGTCGAACACATAGGTTTGTTCGTTGACGATCTCTTCGCCGGTCTTGGCCAGATACAGCTCCACAGGCTCGAGCACCGGCGCGTCATATTCTTCGTAGCCGAAGCCTTCGGCCACGCGGCGCATCAGGCCGAACATATATTTTTGCAGACGCTTTTCCTCGGGGTAAAAGTCGCGAGCGCCTTTGTAGGGTTGGGTTGATAGTGCCACAGTACGTGTCTCTCTTTCAGGGCTTATTGTATGTTGTTTTGCTCGAGATGCCAAGAATGCGGCGCGGGTTCGCGACGAGCATGGTGCGCAGCTCGGCCAGAGTGATGCCTTCGGCAAGCAGCAGTTCGGCAAATTCGGTAAGCGCTTCATCTGGCGGCAGGCTAAAGGCCTGGCCAACATCCGACGACAGCACCACCCGCTCGGCACCGACGGCTCGAATTTCGGCGGCGATATTCTGGATCGGGATGCCGTCGAGCTTGTACATCGAGTAGCATTGCTCCATAAAGCAGCCGGCGGCGGCAAGGCGCTGCTGCGCCGCAAGCGGCATGCCGATGTGCTGGTAGATGGGGTGCGTGACAATCACCGCCCGCACGCCAGCTCGCTTGGCGTAGGCGGCTACCGGCTCGGCCTCTTGCCAGGCGATGTGCCCGGTGGCCAGCACAGCGCCAGCGGCGGCCACCGCTCTAATGGTGCGGCGCGCAGCGGCAGTCAGATTGCCGTTTTGTGTAACCTCCACCGGGAGCACCGCAGACGAATGGCGCAGCGTAATCGACTTGTCGGCCACCCACTCCGGAGCGATTTCGTAGGTGCTGCTCTCTAAAAACTGCCGGGCGTGCGTCGTAGGCAGCCACACCACAAACGGGCCGCCGGCCAGCAGGGCCGTGGCGTACACCGCATCGGGGTTCAAGCCGCCTACAAAGTTATTGAGCACTAGGCCTGGCACCAACAAAAAGTCCGTGCGCGGTACGGCGGCGGTGGCGAACACCGTCGGGTAGCAGTGATTTTTGGTCACTGCTCCGGCTAGGCGGCCGCGCTGCGAGCGCGCCAGCTCTTCGGCCGTAAAGGCTCGCGGAATAATCTCCGGGCCGATGTGCACGTGCAGATCGATCGCCTGGCAAATAATCGCCGCTAGCTCAGTGGATTGATTCATGCCGCCTCCTTGAGCCACGGCGTGCGTACTTGCTCCGGGGCATAGATGCGGGGTGTGTCGCCGCACATACAGTCGCGTTCGGGATAGTTCAGGCTGATCCAGAGTGTGCCGAGTTCGGCACTCACCCAGTCGGCTTCGGCAGCGCGACGCATCGCGTAGTCGGCGGCACTTTCGTAGGCCGCCTCGCGGCTTGTGGCGCCGGCATATTTGGCAGCCGAGGCCATAACCTTTGCGCGCTGCGGTTCCAGCAGCCGCTCAAAGGCGTACGACTGCTGCGCCATATACGTTGCGTAGCGGGGATCGGCTTCTATGGCCGAAGCGGGCAGCACGCACACGGCGCCGCCTACTGTATCCTGCGCTGCCTCCATGGCCGTTTCCCAGTAGACACTAGCGCGGATCATGTCGAAGTTATTGCGCGCCGCATAGCTATCGGCGGGCATAAATGTGGTGGTAACCGCAGCCAGTGAGCCGAGCTTCTCGGCGGCAGCGGCAATCCAGCCCAGTGTCTCGTATTCGCGGCCCAGTGTTGTGCGGCCGCTCGGCGGCGCCGCCCACGGCACAAACAGGCCGAGTGAGTTCGTTTTGGCAGCGCGATCAAGCAATTGCAGCAGTCGCTCCCCGCCTTTGGGCTTGCCATCGGCAACGGAGCGCACCACCTCAAGTAATGGTAGTTGCATAGTAAATTTCCTCTTTAAATGTGGGTAAAAGAAAAACGCCGGGCGGACCGGCGTTTTATATTCGAGAATACAGCAAACTAACCGATGCGCTCCGGCAAAATATGCAGATGGTGGTTAGTTCGTGTGAACATAATCATTATTGTAACAGAAAAGTTGATTTGTGCAACAGTGGTGCGCGGGAGAGGACTTGAACCTCCACGGGTTGCCCCACTAGCTCCTAAGGCTAGCGCGTCTACCATTTCGCCACCCGCGCATTATCGCCCATTATAGCGCAACTACCTCCGTTTTCCCACCGCTTGACTGCTTGGGCGAACTCACGCATAGTAAAGCACAACATGAGTGACCAAGGAATAAGGTGCACCGCGTGAAGCCGCTCAAGAAAGCGCCGCCGATGAGTGAGCAAAAGCTGCCCAATCCGTTTGCCCTGTTTCGCCTTAGCTCGGCCGCTTCGCGCACAAACTTGGGGGCCATTGTCGGCCTGCTGGTCACGCCTGTCCTCATTAGTGTGCCGCTGGTATTCGCCGTTATTTTTATGAGCTACTCTATTAGCAACACGCCGGGTACGACGGCGTCGAGCGGGGCGATTGGTTTTGGCGGACTCATTATTGGCAGTTACGCCTTTCTTATCGCTATGATTGCAGCCGTCGCGGGCGGGCTGGTCGTGGCCACGCTGCGCTCAGCCAAAGGCGAAAGCACTACCTATAGCAGCTCCCTGCGCTTCGCGTTGCGCTACTTTTGGCGGTTTTTGGGACTGTCGGTGCTGCTTACCCTCATGACGCTGGTTGGATTGGTGCTGCTGATCGTACCGGGTATTATTGTGCTGCGCCGCTACTTCCTGGCGCCGTACTATCTGTACGACAGAGAGGTCGGCATCTTTGAGGCTATGCGCCTGTCGGCCGCCGAAAGCACCAAGGTGGGCGGCGTGCTGGGCATTGTCGGCGTCTTTGTGCTAATCGGCGTGCTCAACCTGGTGCCGTGGGTGGGGTGGATCGCAGCCTTTGTGCTCAACGTGCTGTACGCTTGCGCTCCGGCGCTGCGCTATGTAGAAATTCGCGCACGAATGGCCGAAGACACTACCGAGACTCCGCCAGCCCGTAAAAAACCAGCTGCGCGTCGCCGTACGATTGCTGCTTAAGCTGGCGCAGACCGTCAAAGACCGGCGGCACGGCAGCGGCCGGGTATGACAGTGCTAGTACACCGCTGGATGTCAGGCGCCCTGCAAGCGCCGTTAAGGTTTGCTGTTGCAAGTCATCATATGGCGGATCGCACAGAATAACATCGAACGTCTTGCCTTCGTTGGTGCCCAGCCAAGCGCCGGCCGAGGCCCGCACGAGTTTTACACCGTCGCTAATCCCCAGCATGCGGATATTGCGCTCAATGGTTTTTTGCGCCGCCTTGTCATTGTCGAGCACCAGTACCGCGGACGCGCCGCGGCTAATCGCTTCAAAGGCCAGCGCACCGCTGCCGCCAAAGGCGTCAAGCACGTTCAACCCGCCCAAGTCGCCCAAAATATTGAACAAGGCGCCGCGCATTTTGTCGCTCATGGGATGCGTGCGATGCGTGCCGGGCGAGTCGAACATGCGGCCGCCCAGACGGCCGGCAATGACTCTCATGCCTTGGGCCTCGGCGTCAGCCCCGCGTCGATGCTGGCCGCGTACCAGGCCAAAGCCACCGTGCGTACAATGACCGGCACCAACTTGGTACGCACCCGCCAGGCCAGGCGCGGCGTCCAGCCGGTGTGCTGGTAGGATTCGTACATATCCAGGGCGCTCACTTCGCGCGCTTTGCGGCGGAACAGCTCGATGGCGCCGTATTGCTGCAACTCGGCGATGTCCTGCGGGCGCACGGCGACTGCCCGCACGCCCACCGGCTTGATCAAAAAGGCGATGCCGAACTCAAAAAAGCCGTGCGACAGCAGCAGGCCGCGCGGCCCCCACATTTTCCAGTTGTTTCGGACTTGTTCGCCCGGGGTATCGCCAGGCATGACTACCTTGGCCTTGAATGAAGTTCGCGTTTCCAACCCGGCCCCGCCGCGCAGCTCGGCCAATTTTTCTTCGTATGGAAAGTGATGCGCTGGCGTCAACCCATCTACCACCGCGTGCGACAGCCAGGCGGCTTCGAAGCCGGCGCGTACTTCGTCTTTTTCTTGCAGAGCGCGCACAAGGTTGTCGTAGTGGTCGCTGATGAGCAGCACGAGTTGCGTATCAGCCTCGTCGAACGGCGAATAGTAATGCCACGGTTCGTCGTGTGCCGGGCTTTTGCGCTTGATGGCGTCGGGGCCGTTCACGCCTTCAAAATGCAAGATCATGCGCAGGCCGGGAAAGCGGCGATCGCGAGTCCGCAGCAACAGCTTGAGCGAACCGCGGCTTAGGCGGTCAATCTTCTGATGAGCTCCCATGACCCTGCCGGACATGGGGGTAAGTGTGGTGCCAGAATACATATTGTTAGTTTAAATTGGTGACCGCCCGAGCGGCCAAAACACGCGAATGCAACTGAGGGTATTGTAACAGATCTTCGCCGCGGTCTAAGAACTCTTGCGCGGCGCGGCGGGCAGCAGCCACCAGATGCGTGTCGCTGAGTTTGGCGATGCGCAGGTCGAGCGCGCCATGCTGCAGCGTGCCGTAGATGGCGCCAGGGCCGCGCAGTTCCAGGTCGAGCTCGGCAAGCTTAAAGCCGTCGCTCATGCGCTCGAGCGCCTCGAGCCGTTTGGGCGGCGCCTTGGAGTCGCTGAGCATGAGGTAGCAAAACCCAGGATGGCCGCCACGCCCCACCCGGCCGCGCAACTGGTGAATTTGGCTCAGGCCAAAGCGCTCCGCCGCCTCGATCAACATGATGCTGGCGTTGGGTACGTCAACGCCCACTTCGATCACGGTTGTGCTCACCAAAATGTCCAGGTCGTGCCGCACAAATTGCTCCATGACAGCGTTCTTTTCGACCGGCTTCATCTTGCCGTGCAGCAGGCCGACGCGCCAAGTCTTAAAGTCTTTTGTGCGGAATTGCTCGTAGATTTTTTCGGCAGAATTAGCCCTGCTTTCGGCGGAGTCGGTTATGATCGGGCACACGACGAACATTTGACGGCCGGCTGCCAATTCTTTTTCGATGGCCATATTCAGCTGCGCGCGCGAGTTGGGCGAGCATATTTTAGTAGTAATGGGCTGGCGGCCCGGCGGTTTGGCGTCCAAAATGGAAACATCGAGCTCGCCGTAGAGCGTCAGGGCCAGTGAGCGCGGAATCGGCGTGGCCGTCAGACTTAAGAGGTGCGGCATGTGGCCGGCTTTGGTCATGAGCTTTTTGCGCTGGTCAACGCCAAAACGGTGCTGCTCGTCGATGACCACCAGCCCAAGTTTGTGCATGTCCACCGACTCCTGAATCAGCGCCTGCGTACCAACAATAAACTGCACTCGGCCTTCGGCGATCCGCTGGCGGGCCAGCTCCTTCTCTTTCGGCTTCATGCCGCCAACCAGCAGTGCCACGTGGGCCTGCCAACCCAGCGGCTCCAGTAATTTGTAGATGGTTTCGGCGTGCTGGCGGGCCAGCAGCTCGGTGGGCGCCATAAGCACCACCTGATAGCCCTCTGCCATAGCCATCACTGCCGCCATAGCGGCCACCACGGTCTTGCCGCTGCCTACGTCGCCTTCCACCAGGCGATTCATGGGATGCGTCTTTTGCATGTCCTGGTAGATGTGCCAGACCACTTTTCTTTGCGCGTCAGTAAGCGTAAACGGCAGCGACGCCACAAATTGTTTGGCCAGTTGCTCGTCAAACGGGATGCTCACCGCCACATCTTGCAGCAGCTCGTATTTGTTGAGCAGCGCGGCAAGCGTCAACTCAAAAACTTCTTCAAAGCCAAGGCGACGGCGAGCTTCGGCCAGCGCCTCGGCGTTCTCTGGAAAATGCACGGTCTCGAGAGCGGTAGCGTACGGCACCAGCTTTTGCTCGGCCAGTAGCCAGGCGGGCAGCGTTTCGCGCAGCTGGCGCAAGGCCGGCACCACTTCACGCACTACTTTGCGGATCTGCTTGCTGGTAAGCCCCTTGGTTTCGCGGTACACCGGCACGATGCGCGCCGTACTTACCGGAAACTCGCTGACCAGCTCGGCGCTAGGATTCATAATGGCGAAGCGCTGGCGGCTCAGCTCGTATTGGCCAGAGATAAAATAGCGCTGGCCAGGCTTGAGCGCGGCTGCCCGGTACGGCTGGTTGAACCACACCAGGCGCACGCTGTCGGTATCGTCAGAGGCCACTGCCTCAGTAATATGCATGCCGCGGCGCACATAGCGGCCGGCCGCTTGCTTGATTTCGGCTTCAATAGTCACTGCGCCGGGTTTGAGCCGCTTGATGGGCGTCACCACCGAGTAATCTTCGTACCGGCGCGGAAAATACTGCAGCAGGTCAGCAGCGCTGCGCACACCTTGCACGGCAAACTTGGCCGCAAGGGCCGGCCCCACTCCTTTTATCTCACCGATAGACGCATGCAAACTCATGTCCCATGAGTATAGCGCCGTTTGCCGCTCAGGAGAACGCTCGGACGCCTACGCTTTGCGTACCAGGAAAAAGACACTCGGGCCAAAGAAACTATTGGCCAGCGTCGGCTGCAAAATGCCCTCGATGGCGAGCATGACGCTCTTGGGCATGATCTTCTTCAGCCCTTGGCTGCGCAGGTTAGAGACCGACAAAATACGGTCAACCTTCAAGCCGGCATGCGCCAGCTGCTTGATGACCGTCTGCGGATTGTGGTTCACGAACGGGATTTCGCTCTTGCTTTTGTGCGCGGCGCTGCGGATGTCCACCGGCTCGGTGGGCAGCTTTTTGCCTTTCATGAAATGCTTGAGGCGGTTGCGGGCGTGCGTGTAGTTGGCAACCTCGATGATGGCGTAGCCGCCCTCTGACAGCACGCGCGCAATCTCAGCCAGCTCAGCGCTGGGGTCGGGCAAGTGGTGCATTACGCGGATCATCGTCACCAGGTCAATCGAGCCGGCTTTGAGCTTCAGGTCATCGGCTTGCACCAGCTTGCGGTCGATTTCGGGGTGGTCTTTGAGGTAAATTTTGGCCAGGTCGAGCTGCTGCTGACTGGGCTCGGCAAGCGTCACGTGGTCGGCGTAATTTTCGAGCAGCAGGCAGAGCCGGCCATAGCCGCCGCCAACGTCCACGGCGCTCTTAAAACGCTTGCCAGCAAGCAGGCGCTTGATGGCCATTTCCTCGGCCTCGTTCTCGTAGTCACGGCCCTCCCAGTACTGCATATAGTTATGGGACGGGTCGTTGTATTGGTCGGCGCGTTTCTTGGGCGCCGCACTCTGTTTGGGTTGTTCTTTCATATGAGCAACAGTATATCACTAGCCGCGTTCAACGAGGGCGGAATCTTTGAAGGCCTTGCCCTTGCGGATAAGTAAACGGCCGTTATGAAAGTCCGCTTCCTCGAACGTTTCTCGCTGCACCTTCTGCCCGTTGATACTGACGGCGTTTTCCTTCAGGAAGCGGCGCGCTTCGGTGTTGGACGAGGCCAGGCCGCTGGCCGCCAAGGCCTCGGCGATAGAGCTGCCCACTTGCGCCTTCACGGCCGGAATCTCTTGGCGCAGTGCCTGCAGGGCGGTGTCATCGGCGTGGCCAACGTCGGCGCCGGTGAGATATGCCGTCACGTCGTGGGCGACCGCCAGGTGCTCCTTGCCGTGCACTAGCCGCGTTACCTCAGAGGCAAGCCGTATCTGGGCGATGCGAGCGCCCCGCTGCTCGCGATGATCGGCCATAGTTTGGTCGATCTCCTGCTTATTCAGCTCGGTAAAGACCTTTAGGTAGCCTTCCACGCCTTCGTCGTCGACGTTAATCCAGAACTGGTAGAACTGCGTCGGACTGGTCTTGGCCGAGTCGAGCCACACCGCGCCGTCCTCACTCTTGCCAAACTTTTTGCCGGTGGCCTTATTAATAACGAGCGGCAGGGTAATAACATGCGCCTCGGCGCCGCGGGCACGGCGAATCAGCTCGACGCCCGACAGACAGTTGCCCCACTGGTCGGAGCCGCCCAGCTGCAAGGTGACGCCAAAGTTGTCGTAGAGGTGCAAAAAATCCATGCCCTGCAGCAACGTGTAGCTGAATTCGGTGTAGCTGATGCCAGCACCGCCTTCGCCCAGGCGCTTGGCGATGTAGTCGCGCTGCACCAGCGGCGTCATGCTGAAGTGCTTGCCGATGTCGCGCAAAAACTCAATAACGGTCATGCCGCGGGTCCAGTCGATGTTATTCACCAGGGTGAAGTCGTGGCCGGCAAAGATCTTTTTGAGTTGCTCCTGGGCGCGCTCGACGTTATGGGCAATGGTTTCTTCGGTTTGCAGCGGGCGTTCGCTGTCCTTGCCGCCCGGGTCGCCAATAAGGCTGGTTGCGCCGCCGGCCAGAATAACAGCCTTGTGCCCATGCCGCATAAACACCTTATCGAACATCATAGCCGCCAGATTGCCGACCGCTTGCGAATCGGCCGAGGCGTCAAAGCCGTGATAGAACGTCCACTGCTGCTTGTCCAGCTGCTTTAAGTCTGTAAACGTGGATTGATTCACAAAACCGCGCCACTGTAACTCTTCAGATAACGTCATATCCGACATGTTGTATTCTCCTTGGCACTTATAATAGCACCTTAAACAGGGAAAAACACACCTGAACACCGGCTGAAGGCCTGCGGTTTGGTACTTGCGCGGCCTACTAAAGGGTTTGCTATAATGCGTGCATAACTGGTATCAGAAGAGAGTATTGATGGTTGACCCCAAAAAGAACCAAGGCCGCCGGCGCCCTGGGAAAAACACCTTTACCACAAAGAGTGGTAATGCTATTACCCTGAACCGCAGCATCGGCGAGCGCATTAAGGCGCACCGCGACGCCAAAGCCCGCCGCCGAGCCGTCTATCTGAGCACTCTGCCCAAGAATCGTCTGCACCGCACGTTGTACCGTCTGAAGCCGCGCGAGCTGGCCCGTTACTGGTTTAGCCGAGACGGTGCCATTATGGCCCTCAAGATTATGGGCGTCGCGATCGTGGCGTTCTTTGTACTAATTGTGGGCGTGTTTGCCTACTTCCGTAAGGACCTGCCGAACATTAACGATCTGTCGGGCAGCAAAATCGGCGGCAGCATTACCTACTACGACCGCACCGGCCAACATGTGCTGTGGCAAGATTACGACGCCGTCAAGCGCGTGCCCGTGCCCGGCCAGCAGATTCCTGACTCGCTGCGCCAGGCTACCGTGGCCATCGAAGACAAAGACTTCTACAAGCACGGCGCCTTCGACGTTCGCGGCATTGTCCGCGCCGGCATCAACGACGCCTTTAATAAGGGCGGCGGCGTGCAGGGCGGCTCTACCATTAGCCAGCAGCTGGTCAAGCTCAACGAGAGCTGGACCGCCGACCGCACCATCACCCGCAAAATTAAAGAACTCATTTTGGCCACCGAGCTTGAGCGCGAATTCTCCAAGGCCGACATCCTCAACGGCTACCTCAACATCGCGCCGTACGGCCCGGTAGAATACGGCGTGCAAACCGCCGCGCAAGATTACTTCGGCATCGACTCCAACCAGCTCAGCCTGGCGCAGTCCGCCATGCTGGCCGCTATTCCAAAGTCGCCCAGCGTGTACTCGCCATACGGCCCGGCCTTTGACCCACAGGCGCTGCTTACCCGTCAGCACTATATTCTCGACCAAATGGTAGCGCAGCATATGATTACCCGACAACAGGCCGACGACGCCAAAAAGGTTGACGTGATCTCGCAAGTTAAGGGACAGCCGTCGTCACTGTACGCCGGCATTCAGGCGCCATACTTCGTGCTGGCCGCCAAGCAAGAGCTGGAGACTACATATGGCACCACGGCCGTAAACCGCGGCGGCTGGAAGGTGACTACCACTGTTGACCTCGACTTGCAGCATCTGGCCGAGCAATCTGTTGCTAACGACTTGCCGGCTATCCGCCGCCAGGGCGGCGACAACGCTGCATTCGTGGCCGAAGATAACAAAACCGGCCAAATCGTGGCTCTGGTCGGTGGCGTCGACTTCAACAACCCCGACTACGGCAAGATTAACTTCGCTACAGACGTCAACGTCTCGCCCGGCTCCAGCTTCAAGCCATACGATTACGCCACCTTTATTGAGAACCACACCGACGCCGGCGCCGGCGCCGTTCTGTACGACACGAAAGGTCCGCTGCCTGGATACGAAGGCACCTGTACGCTGACCCCAGCCAACATTAGGGCCGGCCAGAACTGCGCGCCGGGCACGACACCGTTCCTGTATGACTACGACTCTAACTTCCCCGGCCCGCTCACCTTGCGCTATGCCATCGGCGGCTCACGCAACGTCCCCGCCGTCAAGGCCATGCTGTCGGCCATTCCCAACGACAACTCACCCGGCCACACGGCCTCCATCAACAAAGTCATCACCACGGCCGAAGCCATGATGGGCGGCGGCGCCAGCGACAGCTCGAACCTCTACAACTGCTACACATCGAGCACCGACTTATCGCCCGGCGCTGACCCGGCCCAACTGAAAGCCGGTGAAACCCAATGCTATGGCTCCTCGGCCATCGGCGACGGCGCCTACTTACATCTGGACGACCACGTCAACGGCATCGCCACACTGGCGCGTCTGGGCGTTTCCATTCCACGCACGTTTATCCTTAAAATAACCGACTCCAGCAACAAAAAGCTCTACGAGTTCAAACAGCCGAGCGGCAAGCAAGTCATCCGCCCGGACAGCGCCTACATCGTTGACGACATGGCTTCTGACCCCAAGGCCAGCTACCTGCCGGGCAGTTGTACCGACACTACCTGCCGGCAGTTCAGCCAAGGCGGCGGCAACTTTAAATTCCAGCGCTACAACGGTTGGCACTTCGCGGTTAAAACCGGTACTACCAACTCTGGATTCGACGGCCTGATGGCTAGCTGGAGCACGCAGTACACCGCTCTGACCTGGGTTGGCTACCACACCCGCAACAAGACCATGGTCGGCCCCGGCATGGAATACATGACCGAACCGATTGTGCGCGCCTGGATGCAAGGCGCCCACGACAAAGTCAGCGGCAGCCCCGTGAACTGGCAGGCACCCGCCGGTCTCAAGACCCTACCGGCCTTTGTGGTGCGCAACCACGTTGGCATCGGCTCCCAAGAGCCAAGCCCCGACAAAGACATCTTCCCGTCCTGGTACGTCGCGCCCAAGGGCGGCTCGGGCGGCAGCGCTACCATCGACAAAGTCTCCAACAAGCTGGCCACTTCTTGTACGCCTGACCTGGCCAAGCAAACAGAAGGCGGCGCCAACGTCAGCAGCTTCTCGGCCGACATCTTCTTTGGCACGACCGCCAGCGCGTCAAGCACCAACGAGCAAGACGACGTCCACAACTGTAATGACGTTAAGCCCGACATCACCATTACCCAAGGCGCCTGCACCGACCCCGGCAAGTGTAACTTCACCGTGGCCGTAACGCAGGGCACGCATGACCTCTCGGGCGGCTCGTACACTAGCACGCCGGCAGGTACGGTCATCATTCTGGTGAACGGCCAACAGGTCGCCACCATACCAATGCCAACGGACAGCGGCGGCAGCTTCAACTACACCTTTGCTTCCGTGCCAGTGAGCGACAGCCAACAGGTGCAAGCCCAAGTGGTCGACAGCGTGCTGTACAGCGCCAGCGACACCGTGACCGCTCAAAACACTGGCAGCCCCATCAGCGGCGGCGGCAACCACTGAAGGAATCCTTTCCACAGGTAACAAAAAGACGGCCACCGGGCCGTCTTTTTATATCGCCAATAATACCTAGCGCGTCGATGAGAAACGGAAGCGCGACCGCAGCTTGTTGCGGGCGTGGGCGGCGGCGTTGAGAGCGCCGCTAGCTGGGCCATTCGTGCTGCGCGGGCGCAAGGCAGGCCGCGGGGCGCCGCTGGCGCGTTGCGGGCCTTCAGCCGGCGTCTTTGGGGCGGGGCTGGTATTGCGCGGTTCTTTTACCTGGCCGAAGACCATCTTGCCAGCCACGGTCTGGTGCATGCGCGTCACACTCACCGGCACTTCGCGGCCAACATATTTGGCGCCGCCTTCGATCACAATCATAGTGCCGTCTTCGAGGTAGCCAACACCTTGATCGCGGTTGCTGCCCTTTTGAATAATCTTGATATTGAGCATTTCGCCCGGCAGCGTGATCGGCCTGAGCGATTGCGACAGCTCATTCACGTTCAGTACCTGCACGCCTTCCACGGCGGCAACTTTGCCCAAGTTGTAGTCGGTGGTGTAGAGCTGCGCGCGCAGCTTTTTAGCCAACGCCACCAGCTTGTCGTCGGTAGCGTCGATGCCCGGGAAGATTGTGCGGTCCACCACCACGCGCATCGGCGCGGTGTCCTGCAGTTCATGGGCGATGTCCAGACCGTAGCGAGCGCGCTCGCGCTTGTGCGAGTCCGGGCCGTCGGCCAGCATTTGCAGTTCGCTCAAGATGAACTGCGGAATGACCAGCTCGCTCATCACAAAGCCGCTGCGTACAATCTCGACGATGCGGCCGTCGATCAGCGCGCAGCTATCGAGGATGAGCTTTGGCCGGCGGCCAAACAACTGTGCCGGACTGCCGGCAGGACGCCCGGCAACCAGCCACAAAATGAGGCCGAGCATGCCGAGCTCTAACAAACTTATAATCATGAGACTTCTTTCTCTAAAAATTGGTTGAGGGCGCTGCGCACATCGTGCACGCCCAGCAGGAAATTATTCTTTTTGCCGGAAGGCTTGGTCAGCGGCCCGATAGCGGCGTCAAAACCGAGCTTCTTGGCTTCGGCAATGCGTTTTTCAATATAAGGTACGTGCCGGATCTCGCCGCTCAAACCCACCTCGCCAAACACGACGGCGTTGCTCTTTAGCTGCAAGCCCTTGGCGGCCGAGCCAATGGCCATACATACCGCCAGGTCTGCAGCGGGCTCGGTAATGCGCATGCCGCCCACAATATTTACATAAATGTCTTGATCCGCCAGACTGAGCTTGGTCCGGCGCTCCAACATGGCAACCAGCAGATTCACCCGGTTTAGGTCGATGCCCGTTGCCAGACGTTTAGGATACCCGTAGCTTGTCTTATTTACAAGGGCCTGCACCTCAACCAACAGCGGACGAGTGCCTTCTAGTGTAGCCAACACCACCGAGCCATCGCTTACCTGGCGCTCAGCCAGCAGCGCGGCCGAGGGATTCAAGACCGGCTTGAGCCCTTGCTCGTCCATTTCGAAGATACCTGCCTCAGTGGTTGGGCCGAAGCGGTTTTTGGTGGCGCGCAGCACCTTGAAACCGCCGTAGCGATCGCCCTCTAGCTGCAATACCACGTCCACGACATGCTCGAGCACCTTGGGGCCGGCGATCGAGCCCTCTTTGGTAACGTGTCCCACCAAGACAACGGCGGTCGTGCCTTGCTTGGCGGCATGAATCAGCAACTGCGTACTGTTAGTAATTTGCGACACGCTGCCCGCTGCCGAAGCAATAGCCGACGCGGCCACAGTCTGAATAGAGTCCACGATCACCAGGTCGTAATCCTTGGTAGCAATGGTTGCGGCGATGTCGTCGGCGCTAGTACTGGTTGCCAGCTGGAGCGTCTTGCTGTGCACGCCCAAACGCTCGGCCCGCAGGCCAATTTGGTGGCCGCTCTCTTCGCCGCTCACATACAGCACCTTGTGCTTTTTAGCCACGGCGTCGGCCAGCTGCAGCAGTAGCGTACTCTTGCCGATGCCCGGTTGGCCGGCAATAAGGTTGACACTGCCAGCCACAATACCGCCGCCCAGCACCAGGTCGACGTCGTTCAGCCCGGTTTGCAGCCGCTTTTGATCACGCGCCGCCATAGCGTCAACAGTGGACGGTGCCAGTGCACGGCCGCTGCGGGCGAGAGCGCCGGCCGATTGCTCCATTACCAGCTCTTCCTGCAGCGTATTCCAGGCACCGCACTGCGGACACTTGCCCGCCCAGCTTAACGATATTTCGCCACAATTCGTGCAAACGTAGCGGACTTTTTCTTTCGCCATGTTCTCTTATTGTAGCACTTACTGCTGGGAAGCTGTCGCCGCGTGGCTGTCGATGGCTTGCTGCAGTTGCTGCTCTTCTACGGCAATCTTGTTGCGCGCGGCTACCAGGTCGTTGTACTGGTTAATCAGTTGGTTGGTCTGCGCGATGGTCGCCTTGTAGGTGGTAACTTGCTGGTTAAAGCCGGGCACGGCATTATTGTAGGCGGTAGTTTGATTAGCTGCCAGATAGGCGTCGAGCTGAGCGCGCTGCGCCTTCAGGCTCGCACCTTGACTCGAAATGGCACTCCGGTTGGTGTCGATCTGTTTCTTTAGACCGTCCAGCTGCGCGTCGTAATCCTGAATCTCCTTGGTGCGCTGGTCGAAGGCGCCCTGGTATTTGTCGTGATAGTCAATAATTTTGCCGCGGTCGGTAAAGTAGCGCTTGTAGTACTGCTCCAGCGCCGGCGGCAGGTTGCGAACTTCGGTGCCGAACACCGAATGATATTCGTTTACTAGGTCGTGCGGCTCGGTCTTGCGGTAGGTGGCAATCTTGGCTAGCAGCGTCGGGTCGGTAACGGTCTTGGCGTAGGCTTCGAGCTGGGCGTTGACCCATGTCCTGTCGGAATTGTTCAAGCGGTCGTAGGCCTGGTGCAGCATTTCGTGCGCCGCCGTTACCTGCTGGATGCCGGCCAGCCGGCTGTCGGTAATATTATAAATGTAAATGCCCTGGCGGTTACCGGTGTAACAGCCCAGCACCGTCACCTTGTCTTGAGCATTGGAACAATGCCGGTTGAAATCAGCCTGGCCTTCTATGTCTGGCTTGTTCACATAAAACAGGCGCTGGGCATAAGGCGTCATGGTGTCATTGCCGACCAACTGTTGGATTGCCGCCGGCGGATGGTAGCCGCGCGTCAGCAGCCAGTCGGCAGCCAAGTCGTGGTTAAGCGCCAGCCAGGCGCCCGTGGCCAGCAATACCAAAAGCAGCACGGGCGGCCACAGCCGCGTGAGCCACGAGCGCTTCGGCGGCTCTGGAGGCGCCGGTACTGCCGGCGCAACTGGCAGCACCGGCGGTTCAGTGCTTGGCGCACCCTCGGGCAGCCCCTCCGGCTGCGCTGGTTCCGCATTCATACGTTTTTATTCTAACACTACTCGTGCAGCGTGCTAAAAACGAGTTCGCCGCTCTTAACGCCAACGCTGATGATGTCGCCGGTTTGATAACGGTCAGCCAGCATTTCCAACGCGATATGGTCCTCAATTTCGTCCTGAATCAGACGGCGCATGGGACGCACACCGTTCTTGGCGTCGTAACCCTTGTCTAGTAAATATTGCTTGGCAGCGGTGGTCAGTTGCAGACCCAAGCCGTGCTTTTGCAGGCGCTTGCTCAGCTCCTCCATTTGCAGATCGACGATCCTGAAGATGTCCTTTTGCGTCAGCGAGCGGAAAACGATGACCTTGTCGATGCGGTTTAAGAACTCCGGGCGCATAGTTTTCTTGAGGTCGTCCATAACTTTGCCCTTGTTGGCGTCATGCAGCGCGTCCAGATCCTTCAGGTCGGCCTTGTCGGTGGCGTGGAAACCCAGCGTGGCCTCTTTTTGCAGCTTTTCGGCGCCGATGTTGCTGGTCATAATCACGATGGTGTTAGTGAAGTCAATCTTGCGGCCCTTGGCATCGGTAAGGTTGCCGTCCTCTAAAATTTGCAGCAGCATGTTGAAGGTGTCTGGGTGAGCCTTTTCGATTTCGTCGAACAGTACCAGGCTGTAGGGTTGGCGGCGGATTTTGTCGGTCAACTGGCCGCCTTCTTCGTAGCCGATATAGCCGGCAGGCGCGCCTACCAAACGGGCGACGTTGTGGTGCTCGCCAAACTCGCTCATGTCGATCTTTACCAGTGCTTCTTCGGAGCCAAAGAATTCGCGGGCCAGCACACGGGCCAGCTCGGTTTTGCCTACGCCGGTCGGACCCAAGAAAATGAACGAGCCGATGGGGCGCTTCTCGGAGCCGATGCCTGAGCGGTTGCGGCGGATGGCACGGGCCACGGCCTCAACGGCTTCGCTCTGGCCAATAATAAACTTGCCAATGTTCTTTTCCAGATTGAGCAAGTACTTAGCTTCGGAGCGAATCACCTTCTTGACTGGGATGCCGGTCATGCGGGCGACTACTTCGGCCACGTCTTCGCTGGTGACTTCGAGGCGCTTAGCGCCTTTGTCGTTGGCTTGCAGTTTTGACAACTCTTCGTTGATTTGTGAGGCGCGCGTCTTGTACTCGGCGGCCTTCTGGTAGTCTTCGTCGTCAACGGCTTCGTCGATACGGGCGCTCACCAGCTTCAATTCTTTTTGCAGGGCGCGGACGGCCGGGCTGGTCTTGCCCTTGTCCACGCGCAGGTGGGCGGAAGTTTCGTCCAGCAGGTCGATAGCCTTGTCGGGCATGTAACGGTCCTGCACGTAGCGTTTCGCCAGGGTCACGATGTCGTCGAGCACTTCATCGCTAACGGTTACGCCGTGGAACTCTTCGTAGTGCTTGCGCAGGCCCTTCAAAATAGCCAGACTTTCGGGCACCGTCGCTTCGGGCACTTGCACGGGCTGGAAGCGGCGCTCCAGGGCGGCGTCTTTTTCGATGTGCTTGGTGTATTCGGCCGTGGTGGTAGCGCCGATAAGCTGAATTTTGCCGCGGGCCAAGGCCGGCTTCAAGATGTTGCCGGCGTCCATGGCGCCTTCGGCGGCGCCGGCGCCCACAATCAGGTGCAGCTCATCAATAAACACGATGGTCTTTTTGTCGTTTTCCAGTTCGCCCATCACTTTTTTGAGGCGCTCTTCGAACTCGCCGCGGTATTTGGTGCCGGCGATCATGCCGGCCAGGTCGAGCATAATAATGCGCTTGTCGAGCAGGCTGTCGGGCACGTCCTCGGTGATGATGCGCTGGGCCAAGCCCTCTACAATGGCGGTCTTGCCCACGCCCGGTTCACCGATAAGCACCGGGTTATTCTTGGTGCGGCGGTTCAAAATAGTAATGACGCGGCGGATTTGCGGCTCGCGGCCCACGACCGGGTCGAGCTTGCCGCTACGGGCTTCGGCGGTCAGGTCGGTGCCAAAGAAGTCCAGAGCGGTCTTGCGGCCTTGCTTGCGGCCGCCGGTGCGGCGGGTTGTGCCTGAGCCGGTGCCGCCGGCATTGTCTTCGTCGTCGTATTGGCGGTTTAGGAATTGCTCCAGCTCGCCGCTTAAGGAGTCGACGTCAACATTCATGGCGCGCAGCAGCATGGTGGCGCGGGCGTTTTTTTGGCTCAAAAGCGCGTCTAGAATGTGCTCGGTGCCGCAGAACTCTTGGTTATATTCCTGCGCGGTGTCATAGGCCATTTTGAGGGTCAGCTTGGCGGTCTCGCTCAGGCCCTTGGCACCGGCGTTCATGACCATAGTCTTGGGCGTCAGGTTAAGCGCGACGCGGGCGCGGTCGAGCGTTACGCCGGCGCCTTCCAAAATTTTGGCGCCCATGCTGGTGTCTTGGGCCAAAATGCCCAGCAGCAAGTGCTCGGTGCCAACGTAGGCGCTGCCAAAGCTGCGGGCAATGGCGTCAGCGTGCTTTAAGCTCTCCAACGCGTTGTTGGTGAGGTGATTTAAAAAGTCTTGGAAGTCTGCGCTGTCTGGTGTCATACATATCTATAATACCCACGCTGGCACTCACAAGTCAAGAGTGCTAATTAGACATTTACACGGCCGGCTTTGTGCAACTGACCCCAGACGGCGAAGGCCGCTAGAGCCTCGGGCGCGTGATGCCCTTCTATGACGGTTGTTGTGGTTTTCCCATCAGCTACGGCTTGGGGCAGGTTGAAGTCTCGCTCGCGCATCAGGTCGCAGACTTCACGCACCTTGTCACGCGGCGCGGCATATACAATGCGGCCAATCTTGCCTTCTGCATATGGCGGCGTGCAGCTACTGCAAGGCTGCGCGGTGGTAATAAGGGTGCAGTTCTCCAACTGGTCGCCAACCGTATCTTCGGCTAGAAAATAGGCGCGCACCTCGGCATGGCCAAAGATTGTCCGGCGTGTCTTATCGACAGTCAGCGCGCCCCAGAAGGCACCAGTTTCCCTGTTGAGCAGCACCGCGCCAATAGGCGGGTTGCCGTTGAGCAGGGCCAGCTCCCCCATACTAAGGCAAGCTACCAGCAACTGCTCTTCCAGCGGCTCGAGATCAGGACTGGCCGGCTCAATACGTTTATCAGGATAGTACTGGGTACCCAGAATGGGCACCCTCGGCAGCGCATCAAAGGACACCCCGCCAGCAGCCTGCACAAGCTCTTGCTCGTTTAGCAGGCCGCCGGGGGCCGCGCCAAGGATATCCACCAAGCCTTGCGTTTCTAGGGGTGGCGCAAATAACATTATCCGCATTTAAGCAAATACGGGTAATGCAAGTCAACGGGGAATAAACTTTATTCGCCGTGTTTTTCGATGGCTTCGAGCAGACTGTTTTCCAGGTCGCTCTTTTTCTTGAGCTTAGGCTTAGGAGCGGCAGGCGCAGGTCCAGTCGGGTCCTTGGGAGTCTCGACGGCGGCCGGAGCGCTCGTCTTCTCGGCTTCGATGTCCAGTTCGTAGCCGGTCAGCTTGCTGGCTAGGCGGACGTTCTGACCGCCGCGACCGATGGCAATGCTCAGCTGGTCTTCGGGCACGATGACCTTAGCCTTCTTGGCGCCTTCGTCAAGTTCAACCTTGGTAACCTTGGTGGGGCTCAGCGCGCTGCTGATGTATCCAACCGGTTCTTCACTCCATACGATAATGTCGATCTTCTCTTGCTCGCCGACTTCGCTCATGACGGCATTTACGCGGGTGCCGTGGCCGCCCACGAATGTGCCCACCGGGTCAACGCCGGGGACGGTGCTGTGCACAGCAAGCTTGGTGCGTACGCCGGCTTCGCGGGCCATGCCCTTGATCTCAACGGCGCCGCTCTCCATTTCAGGTACTTCGGCGCGGAACAGCCACTCAACAAATTCCTTGCAGCCGCGGGACACCACCAGCTGCGGGCCGCGCAGACCGCGCTCGACGTCCTTCAGGTACACCTTGAGGCGCTGGCCGGGGTAGTAGCGTTCGCCTTGGATCTGTTCGCTGCGGGGCATGATGCCCTGCGCTTTGCCCAGGTCAACGCGCACAATGTTGCCTTCTACTCGGTTTACCAGCGCGTTAATAACTGTGCCGATTTTGTCTTCGTACTCGGCCATGACAATCTCGCGCTCAGCTTCGCGCAAGCGCTGCAAAATAACCTGCTTGGCGGTTTGAGCGGCGACGCGGCCAAAGTCGTTGACCTTTTCGTGCACTTCTACCAGGTCGCCGAGCTTGGCGCTCTTTTGCATAACCTGGGCGTCCGGCACGCTGATTTCGTAGGCGGGGTTCTCGACGTCGTCGACAACTTCCTTCATGACGTAGGCGTCAACGTCGCCAGTGTTTAAGTTCATGGTGACGCGCACTTCTTGTTCACGCTCGCCGTAGTCGCGGCGGTAGGCGGCGGCCAGGGCCTGCTCCACCACTTCCTTTACGGTGTCTTCGGGCAGGTTTTTTTCTTCGGCGATGGCCTTGATGGCGCCCGCCAGTTGTTTAAAGTCTAAGTCCATTTCGTTTTCCTTTCGGTCTTAGGGCTGATACGAAAAAAGCCGACCACAGTGGCCGACCAATCTCTTGTAATATAGCACGTGGGCGTGGCAGGCGTCAACCTTTGACTGCCGACCGTCACTGCTCGACTTCGTACAGCGCCACCACATACATGCTTTCGCTCCAGCCGAGCGGCGTGTTTTCGTTGGGGTCGTCGGTGTGCGAGAAATACAATTCGGGGATCTGGCCGTCTTTGGTGATGGTGGCCGTGGCTTTGTCGAGGTATTCGCGCGCCTTATCGTCGTCACCCAGGCGCTTCCAGGCAACGGCCATCCAGCTCAGGCCAAAGCACCACTCGGCTTCTTCAGAGCGGCCGTCAGGATTTTTGTTGTAGTAGGCGTCGAATTTGTAGCGAATGAGTCCGCGGTCGCGCTCCAGGTGATACTCCAGGTTCTCGAGCAGTTGGCGCCCCATCTCTGGCGACACGACGTTGTACGGGAAAATAAGCGACAGCTGGGCCAGGTCGGCAAACTTGCTTTCGCTTTCGCGCGGCAGCAAACGCCCCAGGCTGGCAAAGCCGCGGTCGATGGCGTCTTGGTCGACGTCCATGCCGCCTACCTCTTGCCATTTCAAAAGGCCGGCGAGCACAGCGCCCACTGAGCTGGCGTGCACCTCTTCGTTCTCTTCCCACATACCGCTGTCGGCGTCGTGCCAATACTCGACGTTACAGATGTAGTAAATGAGCGTCTGGACGGTTTTGCGGTCGTTGTCATTTCGCAACATGCTGTGGCCGACCTTCTCGAAGCTGGCCAGCTTGTACAAAACGGCGCCCACGGCGTCGTGCTGTTTATTGCCCCATGACTCCCAAAACTCCTCGAGCGTGTCGGGGTTGTAGCGAGCATGGATATATTGCCAGGTCTCGAACGGCTTATTGGAAGTAGCCCAGTTGATCTTGTCGATGTGCTTGTCGAAGATGTCGAGCAGCGTGTGGTAAGTGTTTTCCACAACGTCCCACTGGCCGGCGTACTCAAAAGCCAAGGCTTCGTAGACGTTGTCGCGCAGCCAGGCCTTGTCGTAGCCAGTGCTGACGCTGTGGCTACTGGCCAAAAACAAGCCCTTGGACGTCAGCAGCTTGCGCAGATTTTCGAGGTGACGGTTGATGTGATCTTGGTCGGGCATTACTGGTCGCCTCCGTGATGGGTATGGTCGTAGCTGTCGTGGATATTGCGGTTATATATGAACCCGAGCACTTCGTTCAATATTTTCTCGGAGTTCTGGCCGTTATGCAGCTCGGCGCGGACAACGGCAGCCTCGGCTTCCAGACGGAACAGGTCGGCGGCCAGGTTGATGTGCGCCCGCACCTCTTCGTCTTCGGTCTGTTCGGCCTGATCGCGCAGCGCGGCTTCGGCGGCTTGAGCCTCGGCGATAGGCGTCGTACAGCGAGTGCAGACGTCGTATTCGCCCAGACGGAGGTGGTGACCGCCGTAGTCAAAGGCCTTGGCCTGCGGCAAATCGCCCAGCACGCGCGCCACAATGCTGGCTGCCTGTCCGGCGGCCGCCGCAACGTCAGGATCGTCAGAGTGAGTTCTAATCATGGTGCCCTCTTGATTGTTTTCAAGCTCAGTGTAGCATAAGCACTTTGCGTAAGTCGATTCCGGAGCAGCCGCCATGCTAGAATGAAACTCATGAGTAAAGACGTCGCCCACCTATTCGAACTATTTCAACCCGAACACTACACGCTGCAGCTTGACCCGGACGGCGAAACCCGCGAGGTGCGCGGCCGCGTAACCATCCTGGGGCAAAAAAAGGGGCGGCCCAGCCAGCGCCTGACCTTTCATCAGCACGGCCTTAAGATAACCAGCGCCAGCATTACCAAGCACGACAAAAAGGGCGACCAAGAGATTGCGGTGGCGCGCATCAACGTGCAAAAATCGCTCGACGAAGTACGTCTGCACACCGAGTCGCTGCTGCACGCTGGCAGCTACAGCGTAACCTTGGAGTTCGTAGCGCCGGTCCAAAACAGCATGACCGGCATCTACGGCAGCCCCTACGAAGTGGCCGGCGAGAAAAAGCTGGTCATCTCCACGCAGTTTGAAAGCCACTTTGCCCGTCAGGCCTTCCCCTGCATCGACGAGCCGGAGGCCAAGGCTACCTTTGACCTGACGCTGACCGTGCCCCAGGGCCAAGTCGGCCTCAGCAACATGCCGGTAAGCAAACAAGAAGAAAAAGACGGCCGGGTAGTCATCACCTTTGAGACCACGCCGCGCATGTCTACCTACCTGCTGGCGTTCGCCATTGGCGACTACCAAAGCCGCGAGACCAAAACCAAAGACGGCGTGCTGGTGCGCACCTGGACCACCAAGGACCACAGCCCGGAATCTATCGATTTCGCACTGGAATGCGCCAAGCGCGGCATCGAGTTCTTTAATGACTACTATGGTGCGCCCTACCCGCTGCCCAAGCAAGATCTCATTTCGGTGCCAAACTTCTCGGCCGGCGCCATGGAGAACTGGGGGCTCATCACCTTCCGCGAGAGCGTCTTTGTGGCCGAGCCGGGCAGCATCTCGCAAGGCGCCAAGGAGTACGTTTCGCTGGTGATCTGCCACGAGCTGTCGCACATGTGGTTTGGCGACTTGGTGACCATGAAGTGGTGGAACGACCTCTGGCTCAACGAGAGCTTTGCTAACGTCATGGAGTACGTAGCCACCGACGGCTTGTTCCCGGAGTGGCAAATCTTTAATCAATTCGTGACTTCCGAAGGGCTGGCCGCCTTCCGCCGCGACAGCATCGCCGGCATCCAACCCATTAAAACGGCAGTGCATCACCCTGACGAAATCAGTACGCTGTTTGATCCGAGCATTGTCTATGCCAAAGGCGGGCGGCTGCTGAATATGCTGCGCACTTACATCGGCGAAGACGACTTCCGCAAAGGCCTGACCGCTTACTTTACCAAGCACGCCTACAAAAACACGGTGGGCGCCGACTTGTGGGCAGCACTGAGCGAAGCCAGCGGCAAAGACGTCGCCGCCTTTATGAATCCGTGGCTGGAGCAACCGAACTTCCCGGTAGTAACCGTTGACCAGCAAGGCGGCGAGTTGCGCTTAAGCCAATCACACTTCCTGCTCGACGCCGCCAAAGCTGACGCCGCCCGCCTGTGGCCGGTGCCACTGCTGGCCACCAGCGAGGGCGTGCCCGCGCTGCTCGAAACGAGCACGGCCGACGTCAAACTAAGCGTCCCAGATTACGTTCGCCTCAACCAAAATGCCGTGGGCCATTACATCGTGCACTACACCAGGCCAGAACACGCCGCCTGGCTCGCCGGCCTGGCCGAGCGCAAAGAGCTGAATGAAGTCGAGCGCCTGATGCTTTTGAGCGACAGTTCGCTGCTGGCGCGCGCCGGCAAAGTCAGCTTTGACAGCACACTGTCGCTGCTTGAGCACTACACCCAGGAAACGAGCGACCCGGTGTGGGACATCATGGCGCTTATTCTGGCCGACGGCCGGCGCTTCATCGATGCCGACCCAACATTAGAAGACAGCATTAAGGCGCTGGTGCGCTCGCTCATCGAAGCCGAGTATAAGCGCCTGGGCTGGCAGGAGACCGACGGCGAATCTACCCAAGACACCAAGCTGCGGGCCTCCATCTTGGGCCTGGGCGTTTACGCCGATCACGAAGACATCACCAAAGAAGCGCTAGAGTTGTTTGAGGCCTACAAGACCGACCCGAGCGCCGTTTCGGCCGAGCTGCGCGGCATCGCCTTTGGCGCGGCCGCCCGCCACGACGTTTCCGGCGCCGTCGATTGGTTGCTGGAGCAAGACAAAACTGTCAGCAACCCTGATATCAAAGCCGACATCCTGGGCGGCCTGACCGCCACGCACTCGCCCGAAGTCGCCTCGCGGCTGCTCGCGCGTCTGCAAAACCCCGATCTGGTGCGCATGCAAGACGTCGACCACTGGCTGGTATTCCTCATGCGCAACCGCTACACCCGTGAAGTGGCCTGGCAATGGATGCAAGACAACTGGGCTTGGATCGAACAGACCTACAAGGGCGACCAAAATTACGACCACTACCCGCGTTACGCCGCCAGCTGCTTTAGCACGCGCGAGTACCTGGAGCAGTACAAGGCGTTCTTTGGCCCCAAGACCGAGCAAGTCGCCCTGGCGCACAACATCACCCTGGGCATCGAAGAGATCGAAAACCGCGTGGCCTGGCTGGAGCGCGACTTGGCCGCCGTACAAGCCTACTTCAAGAAGTAATATCTTTTATAACGGCCGTAACCTGAAATTGCGGGCCGGAGACCTCGATGGCGCACAGCTGGTATTCGCCCTGCCAGTTGTGCGTTGCCACCCACAGCTCGGCGGCAAAGCGCATCTGCCGCAATTTTTTGGGCGTAATGTAGTCGAGGCCGTTGCCTTGGCGGTGGCTGCGGCGATATTTCACTTCGCAAAAGTAAACGACGCTGTCTCGTACCGCCACGACGTCGATTTCGCACCAGCGCGTGCGCCAGTTTTGAGCAGCTATATCGCAGCCCTTGCGGCGCAAAAAATCGGCCGCTTGCGCTTCGGCCCGGCGTCCGGTTTCGGTAGTGGTCATAAAAAGGCTTGAACCGGCCTAAAGCTGCGGCGGTGCAGATCGCATAAACCCAACGCGCGGATGGCCGCCCGGTGGGCTGCGGTACCGTAGCCCACATGTTTTTCGAAGGCGTAACCCGGGTAGCTACCAGCCATTTTGGCCATGTAGCGGTCGCGGGCGACCTTAGCGATGATGCTGGCGGCGCTCACCGCGGGCACGGTGTTGTCGGCGCCGATGACGGCTCGGCCCAAGGGCTGCTCCGGCAAAAAATTATAATTGCCGTCGATGATAAGCTCCTGGAACTCGACAGTTATGCAGGCTACGGCCCGGCGCATGGCGAGCCGCACCGCTTCGGTCAGACCCAGTTGATCCAGCTCGGCCGGCGGCACCCAGCCCAGTCCGAACGCCACGGCCTGCACCCGGATCTCGGCGTCAAGCTTCTCGCGCATGCGTTTCGTAAGCTTCTTAGAATCTTTGAGCCCGGGGATCGGCTCGCGCAGCAGCACTGCCCCGGCCACGACCGGCCCAGCCCAACAACCCCTGCCAACTTCGTCTACCCCTACAATCATAGACCCCAAGTGTAGCACAAATTGGCCAGCCGCCTACGGCGTTCGTGTGATATTTGTCATTTGTTCGGTGCGACAAGAATCACAGCGCTCCAGGGGCGACAAGGGTAACACTATAGGTATGACACATGTGCATGGCTTACGGTGGGGACACGGAAGCGAAATAGCTCCGTTACCTGTAACGATAACCGATGGATCGACCGAGCCGGAGACCAGTGATCCGACGGCATTGCCTCCCTCG
>DASVOI010000037.1:0-12171 GCA_036383395.1 Saccharimonadales bacterium (SeqCode) | reverse complement strand
CAATATTGCTCTGTTTGTGCGCCAGCTTCGCCGTACAATCGTTGCCGCTTGGCATGGCGGCTATCGCTCTGTACGCGGTCGTGGCTTGGGCTAGGCGGCTGCCCAGCCGCTACAGTTTCATTATGGCGTTTTTGTCGCTCGCGACGGTAATTGTACTGCTGGTAGTGCGACAAAATGTCGAAATGGCCAGCAATTTTTCAACATATACGTTTCTACTGTTAGTCGTGGGCATCGTGTCTGTTGTGCTCGAACCCGGTGCATATCCAAAACGCCGAAACAGTAAGATAGTTAACTTGCGGCGCCGTTTTCGCTTGTGGTAACATTACCCAGTTTGGTAACTAAAGGAGGGAGTGCCTATGGTTCTCAAACGATCCGCCGACGCGCCTGCCAAACAGCGCAAAGGCATTAACAAACTAACGCTCGGGTTCGCCTCAGTAGCAGCCGCCGCAGTTATCGGAGTCACCGGTGTCGCGGCAGCGGCAACGCCAGGCAAGCCATCGAAGGCTCAATGTGCTCAGATGGGCTACACCAATTATGGCCAGTGTGTCAGTGATTGGGCTCACCACAAGCAACACGGAGGCAGCGGTTACGGTGGCAACACCGCTAACGTCAGCGTCAACGTGAGCCAATCGGGTTCTAACAACGTAATGAGCATTATTCTAAATCTGTTCCAATAGAACCCGGAACGAGCGAACCGATATCCCGCCGGAGTCTGAGACCGGCGGGATTTTTTTATTGCATGAACGGCCCGTTCGAGTGCATACTGAAGGCATAACAACCGGAGGGTGACATGAGTGTAGAAGTGAACTGGATCGCCGTCATTTTGGCGACAGTTGCCGCTATGGTGGTGGGGTTTGTGTGGTACTCGCGCGGGGTCTTTGGCACCGTGTGGATGAAGCTGGCCGGCCTCGACCAAGACAAGATGAAAAAGGGTATGGCCGGGCCGATGGTGGCGACGGCGGTGAGCGCGCTGCTAACGTCCTACATCTTGGCGCACATGGCCTTCATCGCGCACGCGTTCTTCAAAAACAGTTTTTTCATGGACAGCGTCCAGACGGCGTTTTGGCTGGCCTTAGGTATCTCGGCCACCACGCTGGTTATTCACAACAGTTTTGAGCGCAAGCCGTGGAAGCTGACTGCGCTGGCGGTCGGCAACCGGCTGGTTACACTTATCGTCATGGGCATGGTAATCGGCCTGCTAAAGCCGTAAGCGACTTCGATATGGCACGCATCGGTATCTTTTCGGGCACATTCGACCCGGTGCACAAGGGGCATATCGCATTTTGCCGGGCTGCCCTAGAAGAGGCGAGTCTTGACCGCATCGTGCTACTGCCCGAGCCCGAACCGCGCGGCAAGGCTCATGCCGCGCCGCTGGCGCACCGTCGGGCCATGCTGGAGCTGGCCGTGCAGGAGGAGCCGCAGCTATCGGTGCTGCAACTTGGCGGCAAGCGTTTTACCGTGGCCGGGACGCTGCCCGAGCTTGAGCGGCTGCTGCCCGGTGAGGAGCTGAGTTTGCTGCTTGGCTCCGACATTGTTCGCTCATTTGAGGCTGGCTGGCCGAATTTGGGCGAATTGCTCAAAAGGATGCGGCTGGTAATCGGCCTGCGGGCACATGACTCCCAGGGCGACGTAGAGGCCGTTTTGGCCCGCGTGCGCCAGCAAACCGGCGTGGCTCCGCGTTATGCCGTTATCGGCAGCCCGCTTGCTCACACCGCGTCCACAACCATACGGACTCACCAGGCAACGAGGCAAGTAACGCCGCGGGTGGCCGCGTACATTGCTGCGCACCAGCTGTACGCCACCCCGGCATAAGATATAAAAGGAACGATCCATGACCGATGCTATTTCGCAGTATATCGAGGCCCTGGACCAGCAATGGCAGCAGGAGATTTGCCAGGAGCTGCGCAAACTCCTTCACGAGGCCGACCCCGACATCACCGAAACCATCAAATGGCACGCGCCATTTTTTGATCACAATGGCCAGGTTTGCTCGATGTCGACCGCTAAGGAATTCGTGCGCCTGGTGTTCATGAAGGGCGCCCAGCTGCCGCCGTCGCGGCTCTTTGCCAAAGACAGCCAGGACAAAATGCTGCGGACCATCAAGATAGAGCAGGGGCAAATGGTGCCGGCCCAGGAAATTATCGGTCTGGTGCGCGAAGCGGTGAAGCTCAATAAGTAATTAAGTAACGCTCAATAACCAAAAGCCTGCTACAATGTTGCGGCCAAGGGAGGTAACAATCGCGTGACGCAAGATGAAGCGTTGGCTATTTTGGAGTCAGGACAATCGGTGCTCCTAACCGGCGCTGCCGGCACGGGCAAAACATACGTGCTTAACAAGTTCATTCGCCGGGCGAAGCAGCGTGGCAAGCACGTGGCTGTGACGGCGACTACCGGCCTGGCGGCGACGCATCTGGGCGGTACGACGATCCACGCCTGGTCCGGCATTGGTGTGCACGACATGCTCGACCACCATGCCATAGCGCGCCTAGGCAAATCTCGCCATGAACTCATCCAAAAAGCCGACATTTTGGTAATTGACGAAATCAGCATGCTGCACGATTTTCGCCTCGACATGGTCGACGAGATTTTGCGCCTGGTGCGCGAAACGGACGCGCCGTTCGGCGGCCTGCAAGTGGTTTTGTGCGGTGATTTTTTTCAGCTGCCGCCCGTTAACCGGCGGGATAGCCGGCAGGGAAGCTTTATCATTTCTTCGAACGCATGGCAACAAAATGTATTCAATGTATGCTACCTAGAAACGCAATACCGACAGAGTAACGACGAACTCTATGCACAAATTTTGAACGGTATCCGCGCTGGTTTTTTGACGCGCGCGCAGCTGGATGCGCTGCAGGCCCGCACCGGCGTCGCTTCCGATCCGTTCACCCCGCAGACCCGTTTGCTTACCGTGAATGTCGACGTCGACAGTGTAAACCACGAGCAGCTCAATCAGCTGGACGGTGAAGAGCACGAATACCACATGGAAACGCACGGCAGCAAAAATTACGTGGAGCAGCTGCAGCGATCGTGTCTGGCGCCGGAGATTTTGCGCCTGAAATTGGGCGCGCAGGTGATGTGCATCAAAAACGCGCAGGACCGCCGGTACGCGAACGGCTCGCTCGGCACCGTTACCGGTTTTGAAAAGGCCACTGACTACCCAATTGTTGAGCTGCTGAACGGCAAAGAAATAGTAATCCGCCCCGAGACATGGGAGCTCATGGACGGCGACAAGCGCCGCGCCCAGCTGATGCAGCTGCCGCTGCGTCTAGCCTGGGCCATTACCGTGCACAAAAGCCAGGGTATGACGCTCGACGCGGCGCGCATCGACCTTTCGCGGGCGTTTGTCGAGGGCATGGGTTACGTGGCGCTCAGCCGTGTGCGTTCGCTCAAACATCTTATTTTAGATGGGCTGAACGGCATGGCGCTGCGCGTGAGCCCTTTGGCTAAGCAAATTGACGCCGAACTGCGCACGCGCAGCGAGCACGCTCTTGCCCAGCACGCGACGGCTATTTCCCAGTGGCAAGCCGACGAAACCAGCGGCAAGCATGACGCCGATCTGGCTGCCGCCAGCGTGCCGGCAACGGTCGACGCGCAACTGCTAGACCGCCTGCGCGAGTGGCGCTTCAAGCTTGCGGCCAGCCGTGCCGTGCCGCCCTATGTTATCGCGAACAACAAAGCTCTCGAGGCCGTCGCTGCTCGCAAGCCGACTACCGAAAAAGAGCTGCTCGACGTGCCCGGCTTTGGCGCCAAGCGCGTCGAGCAGTACGGCGCCGATATCCTGTCACTGGTCAATAACGCGGATTAGCTATTTTTTGGTGATCGTCAGCGGCGTGGCCTGCGCCCACATGGCATCAAACAGTTGCTGCATCATGGCCTTGAGGGCTGGATGGTGTATTTCGACGGCCATTTCGCGCCCTTCCTGGTAGTCCAAGAGGGTAATGAGGTCATTGTAGATGTATACCTCAAAGTTAATCGTCAAAACCGCGGGATCAATGTGGCGATACTCCGACAGGCCGAGGTCAATCGGCTCGACTTCTCGCATGGTAACTTTTTCGGCGTTGGTGAGGTCAAAGGTGCGCACGCCGCTGGCAATGCTTTGCTCGCGGCAGCGGCGGGCAAAGGCCTGATCCAGATGTTGGCTCAGACGGGCCGACTCAAATACCCGGTATTCGCCGGCGGCTTTGGTGAGATTCCAGTTAACCTGTTTGAGCCCTGCTTGGCCGTAGTAGTGCCGCACCGTTGCTTCCGGCCCGGTGCCACCGGCCAAGGCTTGCAGGGCGGCGGTCATGGCACTCAGATTTCGGCGGATGGCAGCAGTCTCGGCTTCGCGGTTTGCAAGGAGCGCCTCGATGTTTTCAAGCGGCAGCGGGCGGTACAGCGTGCCGTAGCTGAGCTGTTCGGCGCTCACCAGGCCGGCGACCTGTAGGCTTTCCAGAAAGCGGTATACCTGCGTGCGGCTAATGCCGGTGACCTTGGCCAACTGCAGGGCAGAGGAGTGGCCGTACGTAGCAAGTTCGATATATAGTTTTGTAGCCTCGGGCTCCAGGCCCAGTTTTTGCAGATATTTCTCGATGATTTCCACCTGCGTCATACAGAAATTATACATCTTTGTCCGCGTTTTTGGACACTTTTTTGCACCATTTCCACAGATTTTCTATACTTGTCCGAGTTTCGTAACAAGGAACAACAGAGATGAATGCTATTTTGCTGCTTATTGGTTCGGCGCTGCCGCTTATATCGTCTGGCGTTTATGTGGCATCGATTGTCCGCGGTGACACCCGGCCGCAGCGCATGACCCGTTTTTTGATGATGGCCATTGGAGCACTTTCTTTTGCCGCGCTGCTGGCCGGCCACGACACGTCCGGCGTATGGCTGGCGCTGGCGTCGTTTGTGACGGCGATTGCCATGTGGGTGGCATCCTTGAAGCGGGGAATCGGCGGCCGCGAGCGGTTAGACCTCTGGTGTTTGGGGCTTTGTGCTGCCGGGCTGCTCCTGTGGCTGCTGGGTGGGCAGTCCATGTTTGGCCTCATTATGTCTATCGTTGCCGATTTTGTTGCTTGCGTGCCGTCGCTGCTCAAAACGGCGCGGCTGCCGCACACCGAGAATCTTGCAGCCTACGCGCTCGACGCCGTTGCCGGCGCCTGCGTGGCGGTCGCGGGCAAACGAACGCCCGCCGCGCTCGCGTATCCGCTGTACATCGCGGCGGTCAACGCGCTGTTTGCGGGGCTGATCTGGCATCGCCGCCGGAAAGCGGCATTTCCCACCGACACGGCGTCGGACAGGGGTATACTAGAGGCATGAAGCATCTCTTTTTATCCACGTCCTTCTCTGGTCAAGTTGACGCGCAAACCGGCCAGGTGTTGCCCGAATTCCGTAAATCCATCCAGGCCATCTTGAAATCGCTGCGCGAGCAGCCCGATGTTGAAGTGTTTTGTGCCATGGAGCACGAAGGTTGGAAGACATCCGACGAACTAGCCGACAAAGGTGTGCGCCACGACATTGAGCAGGTGGACGCTGCTGACGTGCTGGTCGCTCTGATGCACGATGGCATTTCGGCCGGCCTGCAGTTTGAGCTCGGCTATGCCATTGCCAAAGGCAAGCGGGTCATTCTGGCCATGCGGCATGATTGGAAGTTGCCGTACTTTAATCAAGGGCTGGTCAGCGGCGGCTACGTAACGCTTGTAACTTACGACACGCCTGCCAATCTCGCGACGCAACTCCCGATTGCCGTAAACGCACCTCGTGCGGAGGCGGCATGAAGTGTATTCCTGGCCGCAACACCCTCACTATCCAGCTCGAAGGTTTGGAACGGTTTTGGGCGCTCAAGAGCAGCCTGCGGATTCCGCGCGACGCTATCGTCGAAGTTAACTTCAGCCCAAGCGTGCCGGCGCTGCAGGATTTTTTTGGCTACATTCGATTCCCGGGCTCGAATTGGTTTTGGCGCTTTTTCGCCGGCACGTTTTTTCGTCACGGAGAGCGGGAGTTCTGGTATGTACGGATGCAGCAAGAAGGGCTGTTGCAAATTGAGCTGAAGGAAGGCGCTTTTCCGTATCAACGGGTGCGCATTAGCAGCGACGCGGAAACGGCTCAGGCCGTTGCCGATTGGTGGCGGCAATAGACGCCGCCGCGCATCATAGAGGAAGAAGGTGTCGTCCTCGTTATAGATTTCAAGAAATTGCTGAGTAAACGCGCCTGGCGACAGGGCCTGCACGCGGTGGGCAAGGAGTATAAATGAGTCATAATGCTCGCGCACCTCGCGGCTGATCCGCAACGGGCGCGCCAACTCTAGCGCCCGCTGAAACTCCTGGGCGACTTGTAAGAATCGCGGGCTCATGCCGAGCAGCGTGTCCAGGGCATCGTCCATAGCATCCATGTTGTGTATATCGCCATCGGTAATGGCGGCAATATCAACATCGTAGCCGTGCAAAAACTGCCGGGCGCGCTGCCACTCTTGCGCAAGGCGTTCCTCCAGCTCGTGCTTGGGGTGCAAGCCAAGGTCGATCCAAAGCGGCGACTGGGTGTAATCAACCACTAAGGCTTCGGACGGCAACAGGCGGAGTATGGACTGCGCCTGCTCGCGGTCAACGGTTGCCAGTACATAGACCGTCCAGCAGTGAATCGGCAAAATAGCCAGCTGTGAGGGGTGCAGGAAATACACATCGGCCACGGGGTTATCGACCGGTGTTTTGGCGGAGAAGTGCAAATGCTGCATATGGGTAATCATGTGCGTGTACTTTAGAATTTTGTCGGCGTTAAGCGTACTCGCTCGCTGTTTTTGCATGGTGCGGGCCAGTTTGAGCCATTGCTTGCGGGCAGCGCTTAACATAGGCACTGGAGTGTCGCAGACCACCACCGCTTTCCCTAGGTACTGCCGGGAGTACAGATGGCGCATAACATCGGCTGCAACGCTTTCTGTACCTCTTGCTGCGCTTTTGCGTGATTCTGTATAGCACCGCGACATGCTCGCACCTCCTTAAGATTGGCGCATGATAGCACAGGTTCCCTCGATGTAAATGAAATCGTTCTTAAAACAAAAAATTACAACAGATGATGTTGGCGGAAGCTAAATTGCCCGGTTTTGGACACAATAAAATGGTCTTGCAGCTCAATGCCTAGGAGGTGTCCAGCCGCCGCCAGCTGTTGGGTCAGGGTGATGTCTTTGAGGCTGGGCTTGGGGTCGCCAGAGGGATGGTTGTGGGCGACGACTAATGTGGCCGCCCGGTCGGCAATGGCGTCGGCAAAGACCTCCCGCGGATGGGCCAGCACGCTGTCGAGTGTGCCAATGGTAATTGTTCGCTGGGCAATCAGCCGCTGGCCGCCGTCCAGGCTCAGCGCCACGAAGTACTCTTGCTGCTTGGTGCGCAAGTCGGCTAGGCGCAACAGCATGTCGTGTTGTGTGCGCAGCGGCTCGACATTGCGCACGAGGTGCCGACGGGCCAACTCCAAAGCGGCCAATATCCTGCTGGCCGTGGCCAGGTTAACACCTTTTACGCCGGTGAGCGACTCATATGATATGTCATCCGTCCCGCGGCTCAGTACCTTTTGAATCTGCCGGGCCAGCGAGCCGACATTTTGCCGCCCGCTGCCGTTGCCCAAAAGTACCTCGAGCAACTCAAAATCGCTCAGGGCTGCGGCACCTTTGCGCCGCAGTTTCTCGCGCGGGCGGTCGGCAAGGGGAAGTTCATGTATGCGGGCGGTGATCGTCATGGCGCCGACAGTGTAGCAGAAGTTCCCTCAAAGTACATATAAGTAAGGACACTTAATTGACAAAACGCTAATGTTTTGTTATTATTATGGCGTTCACTATGAAAACAAACACTAAAAAACATCACGATCGGCCATTTCATCTGCACCTCGAGTATTTCTTTCGCGAGCAGTATTGCGTGCTTGCGGCGATCGCGCTGCTCATGATCGCCATTATTAAGACTGATGGCCGCGTGTTGTCTATGATGCGCGAAGCCTACGCGCAGGGCTTTGGCTTGGTAGGCCAGTACATGCGCGAAGAAACGACGCGCATGCCGGTGAGTTTTGATATCGCCGGCCGGCTGCCAACTATCTCCGGCCGTTAGATTGCGAACGTAGCGCCCGCTAAAAGCAGTAAGCGCTATATATTGTGGATAAACCATTCTCAGGTGCAAATCTGTGGAAAAGTGGTGTAGCAAACACCACTCTTTTTCGTAAAATCTACTTGTAAGTGGGTAGCAGTGGGTAGTATTATCAGCTCAGTGGGTAATCGTGGGTAATCCAAAAAAGACTACCCCGGTCAAAAACAAAAACACCACTAGCAAATTAACGAAAGTACTAATGGCCACGGTAGATTACTTTCAGCGTAAACTCGACGACAAACGGCGGTTAACAATACCGACCGAATTGCGCGCGGAGTTTGCCGGCGGAGTAGTCATCACCCGGGGATTCCAGAAGTATCTGCACCTGTACCCCAAGGCGGTATGGGACGACGACGTTGAGCCGCTGCTGAAGGGAAATATCCTGGACGAGCACACGGCCGACTTGAACGTCCAATTCCGTATGGGGAAGAGCGACGGGGAAATCGACGACAAACAAGGTCGCATCACCCTGGAGCAACATCTGCTGGATTACGCTGGGATCGACAAGGGGATTGTGGCGGTCCGCGTCGGGAAGTATTGGCGGCTTATGGCTGGCGACTAGACCCGGAAGAGTACTGAGAGCACCTTAACAATTCGGCGAATTCAAAAACACGACTCGAGATCAGCTATTCGGCAGTCAGCAAGTGGCAATAAGGCACCACTTTAAAAACCTTCGCACCTTTGTTCTAACGAACACCTCCCAAAACTCCACCTCACACATAAGTCTCTCAAACTTTGACCAAACGACCAGGGAAGAAGCCAAAAGCTTCTGCAAAACCCTTCGTCGCGTGGTCACCACAAAAACAAAAACAACCAAAAAACAAAAAGCTGGCTGCTGATTAGGTGATCTTGCAAAAACAAACACCAAAACAAAAAAGTGTATAGTTGATGCAGGGATGCACCAAGAAGACCAAAAAACAGAAGAACACACTCCGGTACTACTTGAAGCAGTACTGAAGTACCTAAACCCAAGGGAAGGGGACAGCTACCTCGACCTAACAGGAGGGTATGGAGGACATGCCAAAGCAGTCATCGAAATGACAAAAAATCCGAAAGGCGCAGTTTTAGTAGACCGTGACCCAAATGCCGTAAAAAGCTTACGGGAACGATTTAGTGAAACGGGGGCAGAGATAATCCAAAAAGATTTTCTCGCCGCGAGCGAAAAACTTGCCAGCCAGGGGAAACAGTTTGATCTGATAATGGCCGACCTGGGCATTTCATCACCGCACCTTAATCAGGCGAGTCGTGGGTTCTCCATCCAAAAAGATGGACCGCTCGACATGCGTATGGATACGACGCAGGAACTAACAGCGGAAAGAGTGATAAATAGCTCTTCCGAAAAGGAACTTGCAGAAATACTCCAAAAGTATGGAGAGGAGCCAAAAGCTCGGGTAATTGCCAAACTCATAGTGCGGGAGCGACCCCTCAAAACCACACATGAACTCGCCAATCTCGTAGCCAAGGCCTGGCCAGGGCACAGCAAGGTTCACCCGGCGACGCGAACGTTTCAAGCGCTTCGCGTCGCGGTGAACAATGAGCTGGAGCTGTTGCGCCTGAGCCTGCCCATCTGGTTTGACCAGTTGCTTGCGCCCGGCGGGCGCATTGCCATCATCAGCTTCCATAGCTTGGAAGACAGATTGGTGAAGCAGGCACTCCAGGAGGCGGCCGGCGACCGATACGATGCGATTTTACAGCTATTGACCAAGCATCCGGTAACTGCCGACGAGTCCGAAACCGTTTTTAATCCGCGTGCAAGGAGTGCAAAACTCCGCGCCGCAGCGAAACAAAAATAACAAAAAGAAAGGGGAAAAAGCTAATGCCTGCAGTAGAGGTAAAAGATTTAAGCCCCAGCCCATACAAAGTAACAGTGCACCGCGTAGACGCGCGGGACCTGTCCTAGTATAGGCACGGCTGGCGGTGTAATAACCGCCAGCCACTAGAGAAAAACAAAAACAAACATATGACATATTCAAGTTCTATCGCTCTTGGGCGGAAAACCGCTCTTGCTGGCCGCAACCAAAACGCTGTATCGTTTCGGGTGGCCGAGGCAAAGCTGGGCCCAGTAAGCAACACCATTATTTTGATCGTACTGGCGTGTCTGCTCGGCTTGTTCTATCTTGCCCAGGTGACCAAGACAAATGCGTTCGGCTACAGGATTAACACACTGCAACAGCAGCAAGCCCAACTGAATTCGCAGCACGAAGACCTCGAGGTGGCGGCGGCTCGCGCGCAAGGCGTCGATCGGATTCAGAACAGTGATCAAGCCAAGGCACTGGTGTCGGTCGCTCCCGCTGCGACGGTCCAGTAGTCTATAATGTCCGGCATGCAGCAGGGGTCACAAGCAATCCGCCGGGTTCGGTTTGTATATGCGCTGGTGGCGTTGGTCTTCGGCGTTTTTTTAGTACGCAGTTTTTACGTGCAGGTGATCCGGCACGATTTTTACCGTAGGGCGGCGCTGGCCGATCAGCTGAAGGAATATCAGATTCCGGCAACGCGCGGCCTGATTGAGGCGCACAGCGGCGACGGGGTAGTGCCGATTGTGTTAAATCAGAAATTATATACGGTGTATGCCGACCCCACACTGGTAAAACATGCCGACCAAGTCGCCGAGACACTGGCGGCGCTGCTGCCCGGCAAATCGGCCGCCGACTATCAGAAGCTTGTGCAGACGGCGCACACTCGTTACGTGGTGCTGGCCAAAAAGGTTGACTCCGGCGCGAAAGATCAATTGCTGAAGCACAAATACCCAGGCATTGGGGCGCAAGAAAACACCTACCGCACGTACCCGAACGGCGCACTGGCTTCGCAGCTGCTGGGCTTTGTGAATAATGACGGCACCGGCGTATACGGCCTGGAGCAGGCCATGAACAAGACGCTCGCCGGTACGGCCGGTCAGCTCAAGGCAGTGACCGATATCAACGGCGTGCCGCTGGCCGCTAATACCGACAATGTGGAGGTGCCGGCCACGCCCGGCAGCAACGTGATCTTGACCATTGATATGGCTATGCAGAAACAGCTGGAAAATATCCTGCAGGACGGCTTAAAAAACGCCAAATCAAATACCGGCAGTGCACTTATCATGGATCCGAACACTGGCGCCATTAAGGCTATGGCTAACTGGCCTACCTACGATCCTACCAACTACGCCGACGTTAGCGACCCGAGCGTGTTTAACAATGCGGCGGTTAGCTCGCCGCTGGAAGTCGGCTCGATTATGAAGGTGCTCACCACCGCGGCAGCGCTCGATCAGGGCGTCATCAAGGCCGACCAGCGCTATAACGACCCGGCACACTGGACCGTAGACGGCTTTACGATCACAAACATTGAGGAGGACGGCGGCGCGGGCACCAAGAGCATCGCCGATCTGTTGAACTTGTCGCTGAACACCGGCGCTACCTGGGAGTTGATGCAAATGAGCAAGCCCGGCGGCACCGACATAAACCAGAAGGGCCGCGAAGCCTGGTACAACTACATGGCAAACCACTACCGCCTGGGCAAGCCGACCGGCATAGAGCAGGGGTACGAGGCGCCAGGCATCATTCCCGACCCAAATGACGGCTACGCCCGCGATCTGAAATACGCCAACACTACCTTTGGGCAGGGAATGACCGCGACGGCGCTGCAAATGGGCGCAGCCTTGTCGGCGGTGCTCAACGGCGGCACGTACTACCAGCCGCATTTGGTAGATCAAACCATCGACGCGAGCGGCAATACGCACACCAACCAGCCAAAAGTGGTGGGCCGGAACGTCGTGTCGCAGCAAACCAGCAATTCTATACAGAGCCTTATGGAATATGTAGTAGCCAACCACTTCTTTCGCCCTGGCTTTGATCAGAGTAAATTCTCTGTTGGCGGCAAAACCGGCACGGCCCAGATCGCCAAACCAGGCGGCGGTTATAAGGACAACGACTTCAACGGCACCTACATGGGCTTTGTTGGCGGCGACCATCCAGAATACGTTATTGTCGTGGTCGCTATCGAGCCGAAAGTGGGCGGCTACGCCGGCACCGCGGCCGCGCAGCCCATCTTTGGCTCGCTGGCGCATATGCTTATCGATAATTTTGGCGTG
>DASVOI010000036.1:0-9933 GCA_036383395.1 Saccharimonadales bacterium (SeqCode) | reverse complement strand
ATGCGGCGCTCTTTCTCTTCTTTTACCTCTGTTTCCAGCTGGGCGACCAAGCTCTTGCGCTCGTCGTCAATTGCCGTTTTGGTTTTCTCAATCGACTCTATGGCCAAGGCCTTGGCGTCGGTTATGGCGCTCTGGTAATTGGCGAAGGCGTCTTTCAGCTCTTTGCTGATTTCGCCTTTCATATATTCGTTCAGCTGCGAGGTGGTCAGGCGCAAGTCCTGCTGCAAGAACATGGCGTTCTCGCCCAGGATCTTCTCGAAGTGCAAGCGGCCGCGGTTGCGCAGCTCCTCGCGGAATTCTTCATTGAAAATGTGCTCAACGTCGTTATGTGCGGCGTCCTGATAGGAGTCGGCCAATGATTTGCCCGGCTTCTTCGTGTGGCTTACCTGGATCGCAAGCCAAATAAACGCAGAACCTCCGGCAAAAATCGCCAGCAGTATGAGTAGCAGCCACCAGATTGTCATGCGCTTGCTCTGCCCCCTCGCTTAAGCATAAGCTATATCTTCAGTAGTAAATATACCGCAATCAGGCCGATAAACACAACCACTAACGACGTCAAAATAACGGTGATCAGATTGCGCAAAATGGACTTTTTGGCGAGCGGGTTGCGGCCGATGGAATTCATGCTGGTTCGGATGCCGGCATACAAGATGGCGCCAGCCACCACAAAGGCCACGAACAGCGCCACCAAACTGCCATATAGGCGCAAGGCGGTAAGCGGTTTATTGGTGACGGCGTGGGCGATGCTGACCAAGACGTGCGGCACGCCGGCGGCGACGTCGCCGCTGTAGGTAGGATTGCGCGTAACGCCGATGTCGACCATGATGCGCCCCACTGCCGCCTCAGTGCCATCGCTGAGTTTCACGTGCCCTTCGGCGTTGCTGCCATCGGCGAAGCTTTGCAACGCCTTGCCGATCAACACTTGGTGTTTGGTGTCGGCCTTCATGGATACGCCGCTGACCGATGAAATAACCAGCTGGTCGCCGGCGTGAATCGGCCCGTTTTGGGTGTTCACCAGCGCCGGGTACTGCCCAAAGGTAGCCACGTACACCTGGGTTTGGCCGCTAGACAGCGACAAGGTAGCGTCGGCCGAAGCCACGACCAGGCCAAACATCTGCGTTTCTTCGCTCTGTTTCAGTGCTATGACGGTGCCGGGCGCGCCCTGCTTCAGGCGCACGACCATGCCGTTTTGCAAATCGCCGCTGGCTTGGTAGCCCTGAGTCACATTTTGGGCCACGGCCGTGCCCATGGCCAGCACCGCCAGACCGAATCCGGCCACCAGTGTTGCCACGAACCGCTTGTGCTTAAACATCTTGCAGTTAGTATACCAAAATGAGGGCTAAAGCGGGGCTTGTACCGAGCGGAGGCCCGTAGTCCGGCAAAGCCGGCGGGCACATCGCCTCCGGGAGGTACAAGCCCCGCTTTAGCCCAGCAATTTCTTGAGTTCTGTGACCACAGTGCGAATCTGTTCTTCGGTAGTTTCGCGCCCCATAGTGAAGCGCAAACTAGCTTGGGCTTCTGCGGTAGAGCAACCCATAGCGCGCAGCACATGCGACGGTTCGTCATTACTAGCGCTGCAGGCACTGCCAGCTGCGCACAAAATACCGGCCTCATCCAAGGCGAAAATCAGGCGCTCATTGTCTTGGCCGGGGAACGTCACGTGCACATTATTTGGCAGCCGGTGCGTGCGCGAGCCGTTTATCGCCGCGCCCGGAATCTCTTGTAACAGATCGAAAAACAGTTTCTGAAGGCCCTGCAGGCGCCGCACTTCGTCGTGCCGGCGCTCCTGTACCAGATCGAGCGCCTTGGCAAAACCGATAGCGCCGGCCACGTTTTCGGTGCCGCTGCGGGCGCCGCGCTCCTGGCCGCCGCCAGAAACCTGCGCCCGGAACCACACGTGGCTGGCCGCATACAGTGCACCCACCTGTTTCGGGCCGTAAATTTTGCCGGCATTCAAGGTGAGCAAATCAATGCCAAGGCGAGCAGTGTGCAGGTCCAGATACGCCGCGGCCTGGGCGGCATCGGTATGAAAATAGAGCGGCAGCTTGTTGCCGGCGGCCTGGCGCTCGGCGCGCAGCTTGTCTAGCTCGACGGCGATTGCGCGGATGGGTTGCACCGTGCCGACTTCATTGTTGGCGTACATGACGCTCACCAGCACCGTTTGATCGTCAACCAGCTGAATCAGTGCCGGCACATTTACAATGCCGTCTTTGCCCACCGGCGCGATGCGGTGCGCAAACTCCTGAGCGGTGCGCAGCACGGAGTCGTGCTCGATACCGGTCGTTACAATGTTGCCTTCCGGAAACTGCGACAGCACGCCGCGGATGGCCAAATTGTTCGCCTCGGTGCCGCCAGCCGTAAAAATAACTTCGGTAGGGCGAGCGCCCAACCAGTGGGCAATGCGCCCGCGGGCCGCTTCTAGGTCTTTGTGTACGGCCTGCGCCGCGGCGTACGTCGCCGACGGGTTGTAAAACCGCTCCGAAAAATATGGCTGCATGGCGGCTACCACGTCCGGATCCATCGGTGTTGCCGCCGCGTGGTCTAAATAAATGGTACTCATAGGTGTTACAGCTTGCTGTATAGTTCGGCTTTTACGGCTTCATTATACAGGTCAACAGCCTTGTACAGGCGGCGGCCTTCTTGGATGCTCACCGGTTGGTAAGGTTGGCCGTCTTGGGCCTTGAAGATGCCTTGCGGGCGGACGTCATAACGGGTGGTTACGGCGTGGTGGCCTTGGGCGTCGTCCCATTCTTCGTGCCACACCCAGGTGTGGCGATCCAGGCAAAAAAATTCGCGGCGGCCGTTTTCGGGGATCGGGCCAAACAATTTACCGCCAATAGCCGCTTCCTGACGGATCAGATCACGGTAACGGCGGGCACGGCGCTCGGCCTTGGTGCCCGAAAAGGCTCCGGCGAGAAGTTTGCCAAACACGGGCTAAACCCTCTGCTGTTCGACTTGCGGCGCTTGCACTTGCGGCTGCTGAGCGCGCGGGTCATCGACTACATCTTGCGGCGCGGACTGAGCGGCAGCGTATGTGGGGTCCATTTGACGAGCGAGCGTTTCAAACTGGACGGCTTCTTGAGCGGCCTGGTGGTGGCGAACTTCCTCTGATTGGGCAACTTGAGCGCCGGTGGCGGTGGCAGCGAGATAGGGGTCGCATTTGTGCCACTCGTGCTTGAATTCGGCGACGGCAAGGCTTATCACGTGGACGCGCGCATACTTAGAGCCCATTTCGTGGCCAGCTATCCGGTCGGGACCGAATACTTGCTCGCCACTGGTGGCTTGAGAAACGGAATTATTGCGCATAGTGTTCCTTATGATAAGCCGAAGAGCGTTTGTGCGTTCTTGGTGGTTGCTGCTGCCAGGTCTGCTTCGGACTCGCCGCGCAGATCTGCCAGAAATTTTGCCACTAAACTCACATGTCTTGGCGCATTGATAGTACCACGCAATGGTTGTGGCGTCAAGAATGGTGCATCTGTTTCTAAGACAAGCTTCTCGAGAGGAACGGCCTTGGCCGCATCTAATTGATTAACATGTTTAGTAAATGTCATGATGCCGTTGAGCCCCACATATAGTCCTCTGGAGAGAATTTGCTCGAGTTCGCGCTCGCCGGCCGTAAAGCTGTGCACCACGCCGCGCAGGCCCTGGTAGTTGTCAAAGATCGGCCAAAAATCATCAAACGCTTCGCGCACGTGGAAAATAAGGGGTAAATTATGCTTTTGGGCAAGCTCCAGCTGTTTGTGCAGCATCGCTACCTGCGCCTCTTTGGGCGAATGAGTATAGAAGTAATCGAGGCCGCACTCGCCCACTGCTACCACCTTGGGCTTGGTGGCAAGAGTGGCAAATTCGGCCCAGGCGGCTTCGTCGCCCAGATAGCGTTGCGCCTCATGCGGATGAATCCCAATGCTAGCCCACACGCCATCCTGTTTCCCGGCAAAGGCCACGGCCAGCTTGCTGTCGCGCACCGTGCAGCCCACACAAATCAGCCGGGTAACGCCGGCGTCACGGGCATCGGCCACCAGCGGCGCAGCCTGGAATATGCCGGCCTTATGCCAGCGCTCGGCAACTTCATCGACGCCTTCGGCTTCGTGGATGTGGCAATGGGTGTCTACTAATTGCATGGCTATTTCCTGTTGGCCTTCAATTGTACCACCAGTTCCTGCACCCGCTGGTTGACCACCGCTTGTGAAAACTCGCGTTCGTATAGATCGCGACCGGCGGCACCAATATGGCGCAACTCAGACTGGTGGGCGAACGCCCAGGTAATGGCCTTGGCGATGGCCGGCGCGTCGGCTGGCGGCACCAGCAAGCAGTTTTGCCGGTCTTTAAACGCGCCGCTCACCTTGTTTTTGCCGATGAGCACCGGCGCGGCGCAGGCCATAAACTGCGTGGTTTTGCCGGTGACCACAAATTGCGATTGCAGCGTCTTGCCGAACGGCCCGCCTAGGCACAGGCCGGCCTGGCGCGCCCGAACCGGAATTTCCTCAAATGGAATCCATTGCTCATAAGTAACATGCGCACCGTGCGCCGCCGCGACAGCGCAAGCATCGGCCGCCTTTTGCTTGCCGCCAACTAGGCTAAACTGAATGTCCGGGTTATCTTTGAGTAACACCGCGGCGTCAAGCACGTACTGCAAGCCGTGCAGCGGTGTCATACCGTTGCCGTAGTAAAACACCATGAATGGTTTTTTTGGATGCTCCTTGCCAGGGAAAAAGAGCCGCTCGTCGGCGGCGATGGGAATCGTCTGGTACATCGTACGCGGCACACCGGTGGTTTGAGCCGAAAAGTCAGCGTGCGCGCTCGTATCGGCCAATATCCGGTAGCAACCGCGGATTTGCCAGCGGTAGAACCGGCGCAGCAAGCGGTCGGGCAGCGTGCCGGCGCGCAGCACGCCGTGCTCCTCGTAATACTCCACGAAGTTAATCAGCTCGTCGAAGATAATCGGCTTACGCACGCCGGTCAGGCGCATATACAGCAGCATCTCGTAGCCGCGAAAGGTCACGACATAGGCATCCGGCCGGACGGTAAACCGCAGGCGCAGGATCGCCAGCGGCACTTCCAGGTAGCGCAAAAGCCCCTTGTACTTATTTTTGATTACCGTGAGTTCCACGTTTTTGCAGGTGCGCAGCGCCGTGCGCAAGCCCTTGGCGCGGATGTAATCCCTCTGATCGTAGCAGGTGATGACGGCAATCTTCATGCCCGCGGCCCCTGGGGTTACTCCGCCTGCTTGCCGGCCGTTTCGTCCTTGGGGAACAGCGTGCCTTCCAGCGGTTTCACCACGCCGCTCGCAAAAATGGTTTCAATTTTTTGGGCGCTTTCAGGTATAAACGGCGTAAGCAAGCGGGCGATTTCCAGCAGGTCGGCCACCTGGAACGCCAACACTTCCCGCAGATGATCCTTTTCTTCGTCCTTTTTGGCCAGCTCCCACGGTTTTTCTTCTTCGATGTACTGGTTTAGCCCGCGCACTTGGTCCCAAATTTGGTCCAACGCCCGGTCAAAGCGGCACTCGGCGAGCGCTTCTTCTACGCCTTTGCTGTCGTGTTCGCCGGGCGGCAGGTTGCCGATCACGCCGTCCTGGTACTTCAGAATCATGGCAGCAGTGCGCTGCACAGCGTTGCCAAGTTCGTTGGCCAGCTCGGTGTTGTAGGCCTGCTCGTACAATTCCCAAGAGAAATCGCCATCGTTGTAGCTAGGAATGTGGCGTAAGAAGTAATAGCGGAAGGCGTCGACGCCGTACTTGTCCACGACTTCTTTGGGCGAAATGACGTTGCCAAGCGACTTACTCATCTTTTCGCCGTTCACCGTGATAAAGCTATGCACGTAGAGCTGCTTCGGCAGCGGCACGCCCAGGCTAAAGAGCATCGCCGGCCAAATAGCGGCATGGAAACGGGTTATGTCCTTGCCCACCACCTGCACGTTAGCTGGCCAAAAGTCTTTGAAGTCTTGTCCGTCGGGATAGCCGAGCACCGTGATGTAGTTCATGAGCGCTTCAAACCAGACGTACATAACCTGTTCTTTGTCGCCGGGCACCGGGATGCCCCACTCCAGCTTTTCCTTGGGGCGCGAGATGCTGATGTCTTCCAGGCCTTCGCGCAGCAGATTTAAAATCTCGTTGCGGCGGGTGTCGGGAATAATCTGGAACTGGCCCGACTCAACGGCCTGCTTGACCTGCTCGGTGTACTTGCTGAGGCGAAAAAAATAATTCTCTTCTTCGAGCTTTTGGTAGGCCTGCGGGTGGTCCGGCTTCATGCGTTCCGGGTCGGCCTGACTTTCAGGCACGAACTCTTCCTGGCGAACGTCATACCAGCCGATGTACTTGGCCTTGTAGATGTCGTCGCCCAAAGCCTTCCAGATGATTTGAGCGCGCTTCTCGTGGTCGGCGTCGGTGGTGCGGATGAAGCGGTCGTTGCTGATGTTAATGTCTTGCAGCAAGACGTTAAAGCTGGAGCTGACTTCGTCGGCAAAAGCCTTGGGGTGCTTGCCGGCTTCGGCGGCCTTTTGGGCCACCTTGGTGCCGTGCTCGTCGGTGCCGGTGCAAAAGATCACCTCAGCACCATTCTGGCGGGCGTAACGAGCCAAAACGTCGGCTTCCAACAATTCCATGGCATACCCGATATGCGGCGGTGCATTCACATATGCAATAGAAGTCGTAATGTAGTATTTCATGGTCTTAGTCTACCTGGTTACATGTTGAACGAAAAATAAATAAAGAGAATTATGCCCGGGCGGGCATCATGCGCCGTTCCATGGTTGGGGTAGAAACACGGTTCATCTTGAGCGCTATTATAGCATCGTCCCCGGGTATTAAAAGAGGCTGGCCTGAGCTGGTGGCACCGGCGAGCCGCCGCCGTCCAGTTTCTCGCCCACAATCTGCGCCAGCTGCTCCAAAAGCGGCACTTGCCCGCTCACCAGTTTTTTCTTGGCTGTTTTGAGCGGGACCCACGCCGCGCGGTCGCACTCCGGGAATTCCTGCTGCGCGCCGGATTTCGGCGGCCACTCCATGCTGAACATATTGCTCTTAAACAGTTCGAGGTTGAAGTCGTGCTCTAGGGCGAAGCCATGCACCACCTTACCGCTGCGCTGCTTGGCCTGGCCCAAGCTCTGGTAATTGCCGGCGGGCGCCGGGGCGCCGATCTCCTCGGCGAACTCGCGCTGGGCGGCCAGCAAAGCGTCTTCGCCTTCGGCCAGCTCACCTTTCGGTATCGACCAAGCGCCGAGGTCGCGCTTGGCCCAAAACGGCCCGCCGGGGTGCACAATGAGCACCTCCGCCCCCTTTGGGGTACGGCGATACAACAAAATGCCCGCGCTTTGCTTTGCCATGTCTCTATTGTACCAGCCACCATGGTAGCCGTCTGTTGCCGCTTACTCGCCAATCCTAAAATTCATATACAGCGAGCCGTTGCTCGAGTCGCCCGTCACCCTAACGCCCCTGAGAGAGAGGTTTCCGGTGTTTGAATTAGGCACCAAATAATCCTCACTCAAGGGGTACTGCCAGTGCCTCACTCTATTTTCGTCTCTTAATATGCAAGATATTACCACGTCTTCACCGATCAGGGGCCGCCATTCAGGATTGGCTCGTGCCTCACTGTTGAGTTCATATAGGGACAATGCAATCTTGTCGCCCTGATAGCTCTTGAGCAAACTGCGTATATGTTTAAGTTTGTTATCAAAAGCTGGATAAACTTTGAGGCGGATAGAGCCACGAACTAGAGCATCACGCCGGAGTTCATCTTTAAACACTTTAAATGCCCTGGAAGGGCTTAGACTGGACGCGTCCTCGGCCTCACAATTTGTAATGCGAATGCCCACAAGTTCCGTCTTATCCCCGACCCTAACCCAGCCTACCGCTACAATTGTTAGGGGCTCAAATGGGGCCCTTCTGTAGTAATATGCCTCTTCAAGACCGCTTTTAATAGTAGCTATGATGCTGGCGATTTCCGTTGTTGCAATATTATTGCCGCTTAATCTATCGGTTATCCAATCGGCAAGATGCAGCTCGTCGGTTATGTATACGTTATTACCGGTGTAGCCAACGAGAAACTTACCATCCTTACATTGAAAGAAGTTACTCTTAATCGCTTGTTCGGCGATAGTACGATCACCAATGTAAGTAAGCTGCGTATCTGTCGCTACATAAATGGCGGATTTATTAAAGGCAAAGGTAATGAGAGTCATGACAGTGGTGCGCGGGGCGGGAATCGAACCCGCACGCCTTTTAGGGCAAGAGATTTTAAGTCTCTCGTGGCTACCAATTACACCACCCGCGCATATCGTACCTTTTTATTCCTGCCTCTATGGGTAGGTTGCAAGCTGTGGCAATTCGGGCACAGAATACGCAAGTTCTCCAACCTGTTATCACTGTGGTCGCCGTTAATATGATCCAGCTCTAAGGGCATTCTACCATCAGGGGAGCGTTTCGCCCACCCACACAGCTCACACATTGGCCGCTTCAGACTCGCCTCAAAAAGACGCAACTTTAACCTATGGCTTTGGGAGCTACCGTTTTTCACCAGTAACTCTTCTAGGGGACGACGCTCAACGCTTGGCATCCGCAAGCCCGCATTCCAGGCCTTGCCCTTAAAGTGGGTGGTACTTAGGCTCAGTTCTTGAACTCTTCTCTTGACCTGCATATAGTTCCCGCCGGCAGGAACTAAATGTAGGCCAAGCAATACAGCGCGATAGCTATACGCTCGCGCCAGCACCTCAATTAATTGTTCGTCCGTCCATGATCTCACTTTTCCCATGGGCCGGATAATATCATATGTTGCCTAAAGAAAATTGGAGGCGCCTACCGGAATTGAACCGGTGTAAAAGGTTTTGCAGACCTCTGCGTAACCACTCCGCCAAGGCGCCATCAGCTAGCATTATACGAAAAACAGGGGCAAAGACCAACTCGCGCTAGCCGCGGGCCACTACAAAGCGGCCCATGGACGGCGCCAGGCGTTCGGCCTTCTCGTCTACGTCGAGGTGAGACATCTCGACTACTTCCTCGGCGCGCATCGAGAAGTTGCGCGGCGAGCCGGGGTCTTTCGCATCTTTCGGATACTCGCCGCGGACCGGCTTGCTGGTGGGGGCAAAGGCGTGTATGGTCTCAACCATGGTGCCCGTGGCCACGTAGCCGCAATTAGCGCCATGCAACGCATTAGTCTTCACTTGCTTGGAAAAATCGAGTAGTTCGCGCGCTATTCCCGGATCCTCGGGCGCGACCCTTGCGGCGGCATGGACCGGACCGCATACGCCCACGCGGGTCGGCGCCGCCCAGTCGTTCGGCGAGTCCCATTGCTCGCCGGTCTCTATATTGGTCACGGCTATGCCGCCGGGGCCAAGCAACTCTTTATCGACGGCATGTATGACAGCCAACGAGTCTGCGCCGTCAGTAACCCCCGAGTACAGCGTGTGCAGCATGGCGGCCGTGACCACCCTAGTGCGAGCCGCGCCGGCGTACGTCCTATGCCGGTCGTATGAGGCGGACGCACCTAGGAGCTCCACGTCGTGATAAAGGCCCGTCTTTGGGTCGCGCATGTGGGTACGGATGAATGCCAGATGCCCTTCGCGCTGCTCGCTGTAGTGCAATTCCTTTTCATAGCACCTGGTTGCCTCAACCATATTACCCTGAGATTCGGCGTAGCGCCGCTGCACTGAGTAGCTGTATGCCAGGAGTTCGGCAGCGTCGGCCAGCATACACTGCAGCTCGAGCGGCACGATGTTAGTGGTATTAGTGTGGCTCAGATCGCCGCCCGCGGCCTGGCGGCCGGTGCTCATGTCCCAGCCCCACTCGCCGGCAGCTTGCAGGTGCACGAGCGTTTCGGCGCGCACGCGCGCGCGTGCGCCGCGGGGTGCTCGCGCCGCCGCCTGATTAGCGGTCTGCACATCTTCCCAGTGCGACTCGGGCCGGCCGATGTAGTCTTCGTAGCGCCGCCCGTTGTTGGTGTC
>DASVOI010000035.1:0-5871 GCA_036383395.1 Saccharimonadales bacterium (SeqCode) | reverse complement strand
AGGCGCGTTCTGCTTCTGTCCCCTCCATGTATAAATCAGTATAAACGGAGTATGACGCCGCGACAAACTTATGCCACAATCACGCGGGCAACGCTGCTGGACAGCCCGGTGAGCGTAGTGTAGGCGAACAATTTGTGCTCGCGGCTCAATCCGGCCACCGAGTTGGGCGCGGCCGGTTCACGGCTCAAAACGGTTACTTCGTCGCCGGCCTGCAGACCGCTGGCGCCCAGGTCGATCATGGTGTGGTCCATGCACACGCGGCCAACGATGGGCAGCTTGTGCGCGCCAACCGTGGCAAAGCCTTTGCTGCTCAGCTCGCGCGGCACGCCCTCGTAATAGCCCAGCGGCAGCACGCCGACGCGCATGGCCCGCGGCGCCACAAACGTGCAGTTGTAGCTCACTTTGTCGCCTTTTTGCAGATCGAGCACCTTAATGATCGTGCTCTTCAGCTCCAGCACCGGCTTTAAGTCGCGGAAGTGGCCTTGCTTGGCGTCTTTGTCGCCCAACGGGTTCACGCCATACAAGCCAATGCCCAAACGGATAGCATTGGCGTAGCGGCTCGCCGCCTTGGTGCTGCCGGCAGTTTGGGCAATATGAATAAGCTTGGGATTGAAGCCAGCCGCCAAAATACGCGACACTTGGCGGTCAAAAACCTCCACCTGGGCGTGGGTAAAGGCGTCGTCGCGCTCGTTGTCGGCATCGGCTAAATGAGTCATGACGCCTTCCAGGTGCAGGTTGGGGTGCTTTTTGAGCTCCTCCAAATAGTCGGGTACTTCTTCGATCTGCAAGCCTAGGCGGTTCATGCCGGTGTTAATTTCCATGTGGATGCGCACCGGCCCACGCAGCGAGCCAAAGGCCTTTAGACCGGCAATGTCCTGCACCACAAACGAGCAACGCTTGGTGTCGAGCAGGCGCACGTTCTGCGGCAAAATGTAGCCCATGACGATGATATGCTGTTTGCTGATGTCGCGAATGGTGGCCGCCTCAAAATAGCCATCTACCGCCAGGTAATTGCAGGTAGCGCCATTCAAAATAGACGCCATTTCGCGCAGGCCGTGGCCGTAGGCGTTGCCCTTTAAAACGGGAACGATCTCTTTGCCCGGATGCTGGGTTTGCAGCAACGCGACGTTGCGCAAGGTGCGGCTGCGGCTCAGCTCAATGCGGTTGAGCGGACGGTAATTGTTGGCGGTCAGCCGGGCCAGGGCGCGTTTGGCGACGCGGCGCAGCGAGGGATATTCCATAAGCGTATATGTGCTCTTTTAAAACTGCTTCAAAAAGTTGGTGGTAAACACCGTGTTCAGGCTCTGGCGCTCGCGGAAACGGGCCTCGCCCAGCTCCACCAGGCGGCTGACCAGCTCGACGTTGCTCACACCCTTCTTGGTCCAGTTGTGGGCGTAAAGGCTGCCGGGCAGCGGGTTGACCTCGTTAAAGTAAACCTCGCGGGTTTTGCTGTCGATAAGCATATCCACGCGGGCGATACCGCTGCAGCCCAGCGCCTGGTAGACGGCCAGGCCGACGGCCTCGGCCTTTTGGTACAGCGTGTCGTCCAGCGCCGCCGGAATGGTGCTGTAGCCCTGCGCGCCGCTCTTGGCGCCGCCCATTTTCTTGCCGCCTTTACCGCCCTTCATGTACTTGGTGTCGAAGTCGAAGAAATCTTCGGCCTGGGTGAGCGGCTGCTCCAGGTAAGCCGGCGTAGGTTCGCGGTTGCCGATGATCGGCAGCGTCACTTCAATTAGATTTTGCACGGCCTCTTCCACGATGATGTCGTTATCGTATTTGGCAGCGACTTCCAGGCCGTTACGCAGCTCCGTTTCCGTTTTAACTCGCGACATACCAATACTACTGCCCAGGTGCGCCGGCTTTACAAACAGCGGGAATTTCAGCGCTTTGGTAATTTGCTTGACGGCGCCGGCCGGGTCTTGCTCTAGCTGCGCGCCGGTAAAGGCCAAAAATTTGCTAACCGGTATGTTGTGCGCCACGGCGATCTGCTTGGCCAGCACTTTGTTCATGGCCAGCACGCTGGCCTCCATGCCGCAGCCCGCGTAGGGCACGCCGGCCATGTCGAGCAGGCCCATGAGCGCGCCATCTTCGCCGTAGGTGCCGTGCATACTTGGGAAGACGACGTCGATCTTGCGGTGCTGCTTGCGCCCGGCCAGACCGCTGGCTTTGCTAAGCGTCATGCCGCCCTCAAACTGCACGCTGGCCGGTTGCGTGCGAGCGGTAAAACGCTCGATGTCGCCAGAGGTAAACAGCTTAATGTCTTTGAGCTTGTCGTCCCAAAACCAGGCGCCGTTTTTGTCGATATACACGGCCTCGACCCGATACTTTTTGCTGAGTTCCAGCGGCTTAATAATGCTAGCGATAGCAGTGACGATAGACACGTCATGCTCGGCACTGCGGCCTCCAAAAATGACTGCAACTGTTTTCATACTCTTCAGTGTACGCCGGCGAAGCTGCAATTCAACCCTACAATTACGACCTACAATTTATGCGTAATTGTCCGGCCAGTCGTTCTGCATCAGCACGAGGTCGCCGGCGGCGACAAATAAACTGAGGTTGTTGTAGAAGTTGAGCGGGTCGTTCTCCAGCAGCAGCTCGCCCTGGTAGCCGGCGGCCTCAAGACCTTTTTGGATAAACGGCGTCACGGAGTGCTCCATGAGCACCACCATGTCGGGCTTGGCGGCTGCAATCAGCTTGCCCATTTCCTCGTGGATTTCGGCGCTTTTGGCGCCTTGGTCGACCAGGCCGGGCGTCACGTAGATGCGGCGTTTAGCCGGCAGGTCTTTTAAAAGTTGCGTGCCGACGCGCACGCCCTCGATGTTGCCGTTATAGGTGTCGTCGATAATCCACGCGCCGCTCAGCATGTACGGCTCCATACGGTGCTCAAACGGTTTGGTGGCGGCCACGCCGCTTTCAATTTGCTTGGTGGTCAGGCCAAATTCATGCGCCAGCGCCGCGGCCAGGGCGAGCGGCCCTACCTGGTGGCGGCCCAAAAGCCCGCTGCGCAGCTCCAGCTTGTGCTTGCCTTTTTGCATGGTAAAACGCGTGCCGTCCAGGTTGACGCGCACGCCGCTAATCTTCCAGCCCAGCGCGTTCTTTTCGCCGTACAACTGCTGGCCGGGGCGCACAAACGCCAGGGCGTCGGGCGACTCGCCGTTGACGTACACATGGTCGGCCGGCACCACGTCGCCCACCGAAAAAATGTCCTGGCCGGCGCGCTCCAGGGTTTTGTAGCGGTCCAAATGAGCTGGCGCCAGGCCGGTGATGACGGCGTGCGTCGGCTTAGTAATATCGGCAAAGCGCTTGACGTCGCCGGGCTGGCCCTCGCCATATTCAATAATAAGAATGTCTTCTTGGCCGCTCAGCTTGCGGGCAAACACGGCGTGCGAAATAGATACGTTTTTGTTAGCCGGCGTGGCAGAAACGTGCTTGCCCTGGCTAAGCACGGTCAGCAGCAGTTCCTTCATGCTGGTTTTGCCGTAGCTGCCGGCCACGGCGATTTTGGCGCCCTTAAAATTGGCGAACACCTGGCGAGAGGCGCTAATGGCCCGCGCCTGCCGCGGCCGCACCATGATCTCGCGGCCCGCAATCAGCGGCAGCGTCACCAAATGCGCCCACACCACCGGATACGCCAGCAGCAGCCCCAGGCCAAACGCCAGGCCGCCGGTCAAACCGTGCCAATGCCACAGATACAACAGGTAAAAGCCGGCAATAATCTCGACGAGCGCGCCCAAACGCACCGCCAACAGCAAGAGACGCGCGGCCTTGGTGGGCTGCAACGTGCGGCGGTACATCACCCGTTCAAAATGCGTGGTGTGCCAAAACCACTTCAGATAGGGGCCAACATGGTACTCGGTGTTTTGCAGCATATACACCACGATGGTCGGCAGGCGCCACGAATACAGCGTGATAAGGCCGCGGATCATCGGGCAAACTCCTCAATGGCCTTGGCCACCGCTTCCGGCCGGTCGAGATGCACAAAGTGGCCGGCCCCCAGCAACACCTCCAGCGTCGAGCCGTCAATGGCCTGGTGGAACAGCTCGCCGTAGCGCACCGGCGTGGCGTCGTCATTTTCGCCGTATACCAGCAGGGTCGGCAGCGCCAGGTTAGCGGCGTCGGCGCGCACGTCGTCGGTCACCACCTTTTTAAATGTTTCTTGCAGATGTTCGGCCACCAGCATGTCGGAACCCACGGTGCGGTACACCTTTTTGCGTAGCTTTTGCTTTACACTCGCCGGCAGCGGTGCGGTCAGTGCCTTGCCGGCTTTGGTAATGTAGCGCAGCGCCTTTATGCGGCCCTTGTACTCGCCGCGGATGCCGGCGCTGGCCAAAAGCACCAGCTTGTCGGCCGCGAGCACGCCCTGCCCGAGGCCGCGAATAGCAATCGCCCCGCCGTTGCTGTGCCCGACCAGCACAGCCACCGGGCCAGCATCAATTTTTTGCAAAAAATGCGCGACAAATTGATCGTAATCGTCCAACCCCCACACGGCGTGCGGCGGCTCGCTGCCGCCAAAACCCGGCAAATCCAAGGCAATCACCTTATACGTATGAGCCAGCGCGCGTTGCAGCCCCGCAAGGCCCTTCGCGCTGTCACCCCAACCGTGCAAGAGCAGCACCAGGGCGCCCTTTCCTTGCAGTTCGTACTGCGTCAGCAGCGAATCGACAACAACTTGCATTAGTTCAATTATACGACAGGTGCGCCCAAAAAACCGGCGCACCCGTCATAGGTGAAGTTAGAGCGAGATGCCGCCCAGATTGGTCGTGCCGCCGGCACCGCCCAACAGGTTGCTCAAGATCTCCAGCAGCGACTTGGCGCCGCTCGGAGCCACAACGTTGACTGCCTTGTTGACGTCGTCGATGGTCAAACGGACAGTAGCCGTGGTGTCACTGCTGGTAGTGCTGAACGACACTTGGTCAATCAGCTTGCTGCCCTTGGCGATCCAAATGTCTACTGGGTACTTGTTGAAGTCAATCTTGTTGACGCTGTCGGTAGCGCTCTTCAGCGAGTTGGCGTCGATCTTCAGCGAACTGATGTTGGCGTCCTTGACCGCGGTCAGGAAGGCCTTGAACTTGTCTTTGTCGACGGTGATTTGGTAGTGGTGGCTCTTTTGGTCCTTGATGGTTTCGTCCTTGAGAGCCTTACTGACCACCAGGAACTGGTTTTTCTTGTAGGCGTCCTCGAGCTTCTGGCGATCGGCGGCGGTCAGCTTGGTGTCCAGGCTGGTGCTGCTGCCGGTAAGTTGCTCGATCATGCTCTGGTTGATTTGGATCCACTGGTTATTCAGGCTGGCGATAATCGGGCCGTAGCTGGAGGCGCTGGTGCCGAGCAGCGAGCTCAAGCCGTCCAGGCCGCCCACGCGCAGGTAGAAGGTCTTGCCGTCGGTGCTGCGGACGTCGGCGTTCACGGTGGTCACGAGGGCATCCACTTTGGCGCTGACGCTAAAGGCACCATCGCTGTTGCCGCTGCCGGTGAATGTCGTGCCGATGTTCGGGCCGTCTTTAGGCTTAATGTCCAGGCTGCCGTCAAAGTTCACGCTCTTTACCTTGTCGACCGACATGGTGTTCAGAAGCGCCATATTCAAGACGTTTTGCGGCTTGTTCATAATCATGTAGAACGCGGCGGCTGAGCCGCCCAACAGCACAACGACTACGGCGATAATGACGCCCATAATCAGCGGCTTCTTGCTGCGCTTGCTGACCATGCCTTCGGGCACGGCGGAGCCGGCCAGGCCGGCGGCAGCGGGCGTCATGGGCGTGCTTGGGGCTGTCGGCGACGGCGGCGTGGCGCTCGGACTCGGAGTAAAGCTCGGCGCGGGGGTGGCATCGGCAGGCGCGTCTGGCCCGTCGGCGGGGGCACCGTCAGGAGTGGACG
>DASVOI010000034.1:0-17676 GCA_036383395.1 Saccharimonadales bacterium (SeqCode) | reverse complement strand
GCGTCGCCGGAGGGGTGCAGGGCTGTCCCCGGAGTACCGAGCCCAAAGGTACGTTCAGCGTCTGCGCGAAGTGTTTGCCGAGTACCTCGCCGAAGAACAGAATGCCGACCTGCGCAGCATCGGCTTTGAACTCGGCTTGTCCGCCGGCATATCACTTTGGGATGGCGAAACGCCGTTAACGCACGAATCGCTCGCAATGCTCGTTACCTACGCCGACATGGCCATGGCAGTAGATAAGAGCCAGCGCCGCCGTGAAAGCGTCTGGGACACCAAGACGGCCGCGGAACAGGAGGACATAATCGACGCCCTGCGTTTCCTCATCGCACAGGGTATACGCGTTGACGCGCGCACCCTTGGCGTACCGAACGACATCCTTACCGGCGGACTCGGCGACGATTAATCCCTACCCACCTCTTGACGTATCTTGCTATACTGAAAGGGCGTAAGCATTAACACAAACTAACCATGAAGGAGGGCGTATGGGCCTCTTCGGTCACGACGACAAAAAAGACGACGACCAGGCTGCGGCTGCTGGTCAAGGCATGGGGCAACAGCCCGCTGCTGACCCTGGTATGGGCGGCATGCCTGCTGCTGGCGGCGACGCTGGCGCAGCTCCAGCACCTGACGCAGGCGCTCCGGCTGGCGGTGACGCCGGTATGGGCGGTATGCCCGCAGCTCCGCAAGATAGCGGTATGGGCGGCGCAATGCCCCCCGCGGCGCCTGGCGGCGACGCTGGTATGGCTCCTGAAGGTCCGGCTGCAGGTGCAGCACCTGACGCTGGTGCTGGTGCACCTGGCGCGGGCCAGGACCCGACCGGCGGCAACCCTACACCTGGCGTGTAGCAGAACCGCTCGTCAACTCAAGAAGCCCGCAACTCGCGGGCTTCTTTCTTTATCTGTTAATCTGCTATAATAGGTACTAATTATGAATGCACAACAAATCCGCACAGCGTACTTAGATTTTTGCAAAAAAAACGGCCACGTGGTGATTCCGCGCGCCCTCTTGGTGCCGCAAAATGACCCGACCACGTTGTTTACCGGCTCCGGCATGCAGCCGCTCATCCCATATCTTTTGGGCGAAGAACATCCCGAGGGCACTCGCCTGGCCGACTCGCAGACCTGTTTGCGCGCTCAAGACATCGAAGAAGTGGGCGACAACCGGCACACCACCTTTTTCGAGATGCTGGGCAACTGGTCGCTCGGCGACTACTTTAAAGCCGAGCAATTGCCGTGGTTTTTTGAGTTTTTGACCGGCCCGGTTGGCTTGGATCCGGCCAAACTGTACGTCACTTGCTTTATGGGCGACGACGCCAACGGCATTCCCAAGGACAACGACAGCGCCGATATTTGGGAGAAACTTTTTTCGGGCAAAAATATTGAGGCCAAGCGCGCCGATCTAGGCAGCGAAGAAGAGGCCTACCAGCGCGGCATCAAGCCCGGCGAGCGCATCTTTTTCTACAGCGGCAAGCCCAACTGGTGGTGCCGCGCCGGTAAAATCCAGGACATGCCCGTAGGCGAGCCCGGCGGCCCCGACAGCGAAGTGTTTTACGAGTTCGACTTCGTTCCGCATAACACCGAGTACGGCCCCAACTGCCACCCCAACTGCGACTGCGGCCGTTTCGTGGAAATCGGCAATAGCGTATTCATGGAATACGTCCGCACCGAAAAGGGCTTCGAGAAACTTCCCAAGCAAAACGTCGACTTCGGCGGCGGCCTGGAGCGCATTGCCATGGCGGCCATTAACAGTTCCGACGCGTTCAAGATCAGCCTGCTGTGGCCCATCGTGCAAAAACTGGAAGAGCTGAGCGGCAAGAGCTACGACACCGCCACAAACAGCATGCGCGTCATCGCCGACCACTTGCGCGGCGCCGTGTTCTTGGCCGTAGACGGCATCGTTCCGAGCAACAAAGAACAGGGGTACGTGATGCGCCGTTTGGTGCGCCGCGCCATCCGTTTTGCGTTTGACCTCGGCATCGAACAGAACTTGTGCGAAACGCTCGTGCCGGTCATCACCGAGCTGTACAAAAGCGATTTCCCGGAAGTGCTGGAGCGGGAGCAGACCGTCATCGACGTCCTCGTAAAAGAGGAAAAGATCTTCCGCCAAACCCTGCGCAAAGGCATCCACGAATTCGAAAAAATGACCAAAGCGGCCGGCGAACTCAATGGTGGGATGCTGTTTAAACTGTATGACACCTACGGCTTCCCGGTGGAGCTTACTTACGAAGAAGCGTTCAAGCAAAATGTCGAGCTGGCCGAAACCGCCAAGGCTGATTTTGAAAAGCTCATGCAAGAGCAGCGCGAGCGCAGCCACACCGCCAGCAAGGGCGTCTTCAAGGGCGGCCTCGGCGGCCATACCTTGCAGCACAAAAAGTACCACACCGCTACGCACCTCATGTACCAGGCCTTGCGCCAAGTGCTGGGCGACCACGTGGTGCAGCGCGGCAGCAATATCACCGAGGAGCGGCTGCGCTTTGACTTTTCGCACCCCGAAAAGGTCACGCCGGAGCAGCTGAAGCAGGTGGAAGACATCGTGAACGAGCAAATTAGTAAAGACTTAAAAGTGAGCTGGGCAGAATATCCCACCGAAGAAGCCCGCGGCCCATTGGGCGCGCTCGGCCAGTTCGGCGACCGCTACGGCGACACCGTCAAAGTGTACAAGATGATCGCTGACGGCGCCGACAAGCCCTTCAGCTTTGAAATTTGCGGCGGCCCGCACGTGGACCACACCTTGCAGCTGACCGAAGACGGCAAGCGCTTCAAGATTCTGAAGGAAGAGGCCAGCAGCGCCGGCGTGCGCCGCATTAAAGCTGCGCTGGTGTAGCCCATGGTGCACGACTTTGTGGTGGTGTGCGGGTTTTTGTCGTCCGCACTGGCTATTTACTGCGGCATTCCGTATATTTTGTCGATTTTGCGCGGACAGACCAAGCCGCACCAGTTTACCTGGCTGATTTTTACTATCATGAACGGGATTATCGTGGTGTCGCAGTTTTTGGCCGGCGCGCGGGCGTCGATGCTCATCTCGGCGATTTTTTTGGTGTATTCGGCGGTTGAGTGGGGGCTGTCGTTTAAGTACGGCGTGCGCAACAGTTCACGCTACGACAAGCTGCTGCTGGGGCTGGCTCTGGCAACGATTGCCCTTTGGGCGCTTACTCGCAACAATGCCTTGGCCATTTGGTTGACGGTGCTCATCGATATTTTCGCCACCACCATGCTCATTCTGAAACTCAAGAAGCATCCTGGCAGCGAGCCGTTTTGGCTGTGGTTTATCGCCACTATGGCGTTCGTGTTCAGCTGCTTGTCGCTGGCCGACAAGCCATTTGGCATTTTGTACGTGCGGCCGTTGTACGGTGTGCTGAGCGACGCCGCCGTGTTGGCGGCTATTCTGTACTTCCGGCCAAAGGGCAAGAAGGCCGCGAAGCCCCAGCCCGATTTCCCCGAAGTAGTCTAATCTTGCGGCATGTATTGGCGGATTTGCTGGCTCCACTGACCGCCCAGGCCGTCCATGGGGTGCAATCCGTGGTTTTCGGCCAGGCCGGCAACCCACCTGCCGTAGTTTTCGCCCTGGCGGCTGTTGCCATTGACGCCCTCAAACACCAGGACGCCGCCCTCTGCGAGGCTGCCTAGCACATTGCCGAGCATCTGGTCGCGGGCGCCGGTGCTTTCTGGAACATGCCAAAGTACATTTTCAATAACCTGGACGTGTCGCGGCTTGCCTGGCGGCGGACCGTCGAAGAGGTCGTGGCGGTCGAAGCTCAGATGTGCCTCCAGGCTTGGGGTGCGCACGACGCCGTCTGACTCCTCGAAGTAAGGGTAGACGAAGCGTTCGGCGGCGGTTGCGCCAATGCGCTGGGCGATTGCTGCCAGCGGCTCGTCGGTGTACTCGCCCTGCCTGGCGATTTGAACAGCCAGAGGGCTGACGTCGAAGGCGGAGATATGGAAGGGCACGCCCTGCGCCTGGAGCATGGCCGCCAGGCTGCGGGCTTCTTTGCCGCTGCTGGCGGCTTGATCACCGATTTCCAGAGAGGAAACGCCCAGTTGCCACATGAGCCGTTCGGCAACGCGCGCGGCAAGCACGCGCAAGTTCGCCTCGCGAAAGAAGCGAGTCGACATCTGGGTCGGCTGTTGGCGGAAGAGTCGCAGGGCGTCCTCCGGCTTCAGGTCGGTGCGCCCAGCAAATTTTTGAGTGTACGTTTCAACGCCGCGCGGACCGTAGAGTTGCGCAACTTCGCCCACACTTTCTTGCCAGCTTAATTGGCCAGGACGCTTCATATTTATTATTATAAAATAATATTTTAAGTTTTTCAATGTGCGGCTGGCAATCAGACGGCACGTGCTATAATAGATGGCGATTATGCTTGATAAGTTCAAAAGCCGGCTGTCGGGGGTAGCAGACAAAGTTGCCACCAAGGCCCAAGAAGTAAATACCAAAGTGGCGCAGAATGCGAAAAAGCAGGAGGGCGATCAGTTCTTGGTGGGCTTGGACATCGGTACAGAGTATGTGAAGGCGTTAGTCGCTCGGGTAGCCGAGGATCAGCTCGAGATCGTTGGGGTTGGCCGTTCGCACCAGGGTTTGAGCGACATGCAGGCCGGGGCCATCGCCGACATCTCTAGTGTGGTGCAGAACTGCGACAAAGCCCTGGCGGCCGCCGAAGAGCAGGCCGGGGTCAGCGTGCGGACCGCTGTTATCGGCATTGCCGGCGAGCTGGTAAAGGGCACGACCATCACCGTGCGCGTTACGCGTAAAAACGCCGACAAGCCGCTCGACCTCGTAGAAGTTGAACGGATCATTAAGCTGGTGCAAGCCCGCGCCGAGGCCAAAGCCAAGAAGCAGCTCGCTTGGGAGCTGGGCGGCAAAGAGGTGGAAGTGCGGCTGGTGAACAGCGCACTGGTGGCCATCGAAATTGATGGCTACAAAGTAACCAGCCCCATCGGTTTCCAGGGCCGCGAAGTGGTCGTGCAGCTGTACACGGCATTTGCGCCGCTCATCCATATTGGCGCGCTGGAGCGCACGGCGCAGCAGCTTGACCTCGACTTGCTGGCCGTGGCGGCCGAGCCGTTCGCCGTGGCGCGTTCGGTCATCGGCGACGACACCAGTGCCAGCATGAACGCCATTCTGATGGATGTTGGCGGCGGGACGACCGACATCGCGGTTATTACCGACGGCGGCGTGCAAGGCACTAAAATGTTCGGCATTGGCGGCCGGGCCTACACCCGCGCCGTGGAGCGTGAGCTAAACGTGGAATTTGGGCAGGCCGAAGCGTTAAAGGTGGGTTTGGGGAGCGGCAAAGTACCGCAAAACCGCGAAGCGGCCGTAGAAGGCGCGCTCAAGAAAACTCTCGATGTCTGGATGAGCGGCGTAGAGCTGGCCTTGGGCGAGTTCGAAAAGCTCGATCACCTGCCGCACAAGCTGCTGCTCTGCGGCGGCGGTTCGTCACTCGAGATGCTTATGGAGGCGCTGGAGCGCGGCAACTGGTACGCCGACCTGCCGTTCGCCAAAAAGCCCAGCGTGCAGCATATCCATCCCGACGAAGTCGTGGGCATTGTTGACAAAACGGGCAGCGTCACCGACCATACATTTATAACCGCCATGGGCCTGCTGCGCGTCGGTCTCGACACGTTGCAATTTTCTACTAGCCCGGGCGGCTCCGTAAAAGACAAGATTGATAGGATATTGCGCGTATGAGTGAAAAGTCAGCCGCCGCAGCCGCCGGCAAAGATGTCTTGTACATTGATGTCGACGACGAGATCACCGGCATTATCGACAAAGTCCGGGGCAGCAAGCAAAAGATCGTCGCCCTGGTATTGCCCAAGCGCGCCACTGTTTTTCAAAGTATCGTCAACATGAAGCTGCTCAAGCGCAGCGCTGATAGCGAGCACAAGAACATCGTGCTGATTACCTCTGAGCATGGTCTGCTGCCGCTGGCCGGTACCGTGGGTATTCATGTGGCCCGCAGCCTGCAATCTAAGCCCGAAGTTCCTGACGCGCCCGGGCAGGCTCCGCATGCCGATGAAGACGAAGTCGAGGAAGCCGACGCCGACGATGACGACATCGCCGACGACAAGCCGCCCAAGTCTGCTGCTAAGCCAGGCGACAACAAGCTCGACAAAACCCGCACCGTGGGCGAACTGGCTGGCGCTGCCGCGGTTGAAGACCAAATGGAAGACAGCATCGACCTAAACGACGAACCCGACGACGAAGCGCCCGAGCTGGGCGCCGCCGCTGCGCTCGCCGGAGCCAAGCCCAAAAAAGGCACCAACAAGCGGCTCAAGGTGCCAAACTTTAATAAGTTCCGCGTGCTGCTCATTTTGGGCGGCGTGGGCGTGGTGGCGCTTATCGCTTTGTTGTTTATCGCGTTTTCGGTCATGCCCAAGGCCACCATTTCTATTAAGACCGACAGCTCGAGTGTGAACGGCAGCGGTGCTATTGTGCTCAAGACGACCGCTGGCGTCACGCTTGACCCGGCCACCGGTACTGTTCCGGCCACTGCCCAGCAGGTACAAAAAACCTCCAGCCAGCAAGTAGCCGCCACCGGCCAGCAGAACAACGGGCAGAAGGCTGCGGGCACGGTCAGCATGTCGGCCGGTACCTGTAGCGGCACGGTGCCCGACGATGTCCCGGCCGGCACTGGTGCCAGCGCGGGCGGCTTGACCTTTATTACCCAGCAGGACACTGCGTTTGCTCCAACCGTTTCGCACGGCAAATGTACCTTCCAGGCCACGGCGGCAACGCCAGTTCTTGCCCAGAAGGGCGGCACGCAGTACAACGTCGCCGCGGGCACCTACACCATTTCTGGCCGCGCCGATGTCGCCGCCTCTGGCAGTGCTATGGCTGGCGGCACTGACAACATCACGAAGATTGTGCTGCAAAGTGACATCGACGGCGCCAAGCAAAAACTCAGCAGCGCCGACACTGACAGCATTAAGCAGGAACTGAAGACCGGGCTGATCGCCAAGGGTCTGTACGCTATCGACGCCAGCTTTAACGCCGCCGATCCGCAGATCAAGACCAGTGCTAACGCCGGCGATACAGCCGACAACGTCACTGTTACGCAAACTACCACCTACACCATGCTCGGCACCAAGCAGGCCAACTTGCAGGCTGTTATCCAGAACAACGTAAAAGACAAAATTGACCTGACCAAGCAGAAGATCTTGGACTACGGCATCAGCGACGCCGCTTTTGCGCCGCAGTCGCAGAACCCCGACGGCGCAACGGTCAGCTACCAAACATCGGTGGTTGTGGGCAGCGAGCTGAACGTAGACACCATCAAAAAGCAGGTAGCCGGCAAGAAGGGCGGTGACGCCCAGACCATCATCAAACAGTATCTCGGCGTTACCGATGTCACCGTTGAGTATAGTCCGTTTTGGGTCAGTTCCATCCCGAAGAAGACCAGCAAGATTAATGTCGTCGTGCAGAAACCGGCTGCCGCTCGCAGTACTTCGAACAATGCAACCAACCCGTAGTACCCTCCTGGCTCTAGATGTGGGAGCGAAACGCATTGGCGTTGCCGCGAGTGACCTCGCGTCCCGATTGCCGCATCCGCTAACAACCATCGATGCCGAAAGCAATCCGGGCGAGGCGGTGCAGGAGCTGGCTGTCAGGCACGGCGCCATAGGCATGGTTATCGGTTTGCCGCGCGGCCTGGACGGCCAGGAAACGGCGCAGACCCGCACCGTACGCGACTTTGCCGAGCAACTGAAGCAGCACGTTAGCCTGCCGCAATACTGGCAAGACGAGGCCGTGACATCCCGCCAGGCCGAAGAAGAATTACAGCGCCGCGGCAAGCCATACAAAAAAGGCGATATCGACGCTCTCAGCGCCACTTACATTCTGGAAGATTTTTTGCGTGACCATCCGGAGGTATCGGCATGAGGTATAGCACTCGTACAGAGAAGCGGCATTGGCCCAAGCGCATCGTTATTATTCTGGTGGCCGCGACTGTGGCCGTAGTGGGCGCCACCATATTGGTGCGCCGAGCCTACTTTGAGAATCTGAAGCCGCTGAGCGCCGACCCGCAAACTGCCCAGCTCATCGACATTAAGCAAGGTTCATCGGTGGATAGCATCGCCAAGCAGCTGAAGAGCGCCGGACTTATTCGCAGTCCATGGGCGTTTAAGTTGTACGTGAGCAGCAAGGAAGTCCGTGATTTGTTGCAGGCCGGCACCTATTCGTTTGACGCCAGCCAGAGTGTGCCGCAGATTGTCTCGCAATTGACGCACGGTAAGGTGGCAACCGACCTGGTGACTATTTTGCCGGCGCAGCGGCTGGACGAAATCCGGACCGCGCTCATCCGTTACGGCTTTAAAGAGAGTGACGTTGACGCCGCCCTAAATCCGGGCAACCACCTGGCTAACCCTGCGCTGGTTGACAAGCCGGACGGCGCCAGCTTGGAGGGGTATCTGTATCCCGACTCTTACGAAAAGACTTCGGTCACCACGCCGCAAGAAATTATTGAGCAGTCGCTGAGCGAGATGAATAAGCAGCTGACGCCCGACCTGCGCGACTCTTTTGCCGAACAGGGCCTGAGCACGTATCAGGCGGTTATTATCGCTTCAATTGTCGAAAAAGAAGTCTCTAACCAGAGTGATCGGGCCCAGGCGGCGCAGGTGTTCATTAAACGGTTGCACGACGGCATGATGCTCGGCTCGGATGTGACTGCCTACTACGGCGCTATCATCAACCACCAAAAGCCCACCACGACCTACGATTCGCCTTACAATACGCTGTTGCATAAGGGTTTGCCGCCGACGCCCATCAGTAATGTGTCGGCTAGTTCGCTGCGTGCCGTGGCGCACCCGGCCGCCACCGACTGGCTGTACTTCGTGACGGGCGATGACGGCGTTACTCATTTTTCGCACACCCTGGAAGAACACCAGGCCGCCACTGCGCAATACTGCCACAAACTGTGCAGCCAATAGCCGTCAAGTTGAAAAAACGCTGAAGACTGCTATACTTATGCTTGTAGCGAGTAGGGAGCGACCTCTGTTAGAGTACGCTTCGAGCGCTACACGGAGATTTGTATCAGTAACGCAAACTCACAAGGTATTTTGGCGCGCCTGCACGTAACCCGCCGCAAGGCGGTGTTGCCCCGCATGGGTGCGCGATTGGGCCGGGTTTTTGGCAACCGGCGTTTTGTTCGTTATGGCATTATTGTGCTGAACGCGGTCCTGCTCGTTGCGGCGAGCGGCTTTTTGCTGAACAGTACCAAAAAGAGCCAGTTGGTAGCGCAGAACTCTGTACTTTCGGCAACGAGCCGCGAAAGTTCGGCAGTTCCGCTCGACCAACTTTCATCCGCCGACATTGCCGCCAACGCCGCCCTGGCCGCTGGCTTAGCCGAAACCGCCGGTGTGATTAGCCAGGCGCAGAGCGCGCAGGCCGACCTGATTGCCGCGCCGGCTGACACCACGGCCGTCACTAAGCCCCAAGCCGTCAACACCGCGCTCAAGAGTCGCAAAGACATCCAGACCTACGTGGCGCAAGGTGGCGACAGCGTTTCGAGCATCGCCGCCAAGTTTAATGTGACTTCCGAGAGCGTCCGTTGGTCTAACAACCTCAGCGGCAACACCGTGACTGCTGGTGCCACGCTGTACATTCCGCCGGTAAACGGTATTGTCTACACCGTGCAAAGTGGCGATACCATCGATAGCCTGGCCAGCAAGTACCGTGCCAACCACGACCAGATTGTGGCCTTTAACGACGCCGAAATTGCCGGCATCCAGACTGGCGAGCAGATCCTGATCCCCAACGGCCAGCTGCCAGCCCCCACGGTTATTACGCGGGTGTCTGCCGCGGTGTACGGCTCTTACAACGGCTATGATTACGGCTTTTGTACCTGGTACGCCGCCAACCGCCGCGCCGCTTTAGGCCGGCCGGTGCCGAGCAACCTGGGTAATGCCAACACCTGGGCTGTTTTGTCTGCCAGCATGGGCATTGCCACCGGATCTGTGCCGCAAAACGGCGCTGTAGCTGTGAAGCACAGCGGTCCCCCCGGCCATGTGGCCATCGTAGAACAGGTAAATGACGACGGCAGCTTCTGGATTTCAGAAATGAATTCGTACGGACAAGTGTCTATGGCCGACTCCACGCCGCGCGGCGGTTGGGGCGTTGTAGACTGGAAACTCATCCCCGCTGACCTTGCCGGCAGCTATAGTTACGTTTACTAGTCGCGTCATATCTGTTTTACTTAAGATATGAATTTTGTCGACAAGGCAACATTAGTAGTTAAGGCTGGCGACGGCGGCGATGGCCGCGTCAGTTTTCGCCACGAAAAATTTATAGATAAAGGCGGCCCTGACGGCGGCGACGGCGGCGACGGCGGCGACGTGATTTTGGTGGCCAGCCGCAACCAAAACACTTTGGCGGCGTTCCGCTTCCAAAAGGAAGTGGCCGCGCAATCCGGCGAGGCCGGCGGCAAGTCGCGCAAGCACGGCAAGACTGGTGCCGACCTGGAAGTGCCAGTGCCCGTAGGCACGGTGGCTACCGACGAGGTTGGCCACGTGCTGGCCGACGTTGACGAAGACGGCAAGCGCGCGGTGATCGCTCAGGGTGGCAAGGGCGGCTTTGGCAACGCTCACTTCGTAAGCAGCAGGCGCCAAGCGCCGCAGGTGGCCGAAAAAGGCGAGGCCGGCGAACAGCTGAATGTGCAACTCGAGCTAAAAATGATCGCCGACGTGGGCCTGGTGGGCCTGCCCAATGCCGGCAAGTCGACGCTGCTCAGCGTGATCAGCAACGCCCGTCCAGAAGTGGCCGATTACCCGTTTACCACTTTGACGCCTAACCTGGGCGTGGTAGATGTCGACCAGCAAGACAGTCTGCTCTTTGCCGATATCCCGGGGCTGATCGAGGGCGCCGCGGCCGGCAAGGGTCTGGGCGACGAATTTTTGCGCCATGTGGAGCGTACTGCCGTGCTGCTGCATCTGATCGACGCCTATCAAGAGGATGTGGCCGCTGCCTACCGCACGATCCAGCACGAATTAAAAGCTTACAAATTGGACCTGTCGGCCCGCCCGCAGATAGTGGTGCTCACCAAGATCGAGGGTCTGGATAACGACATCGTGAAAGACCAGCTGTCCGCGCTCAAGAAAGTGGTGCCCAAAGAAACGCCGTTGACCGCTATTTCGGCTCAGACCAAACAAGGCGTGCCCGAGCTGCTGCGCACGGTGCGCGATCTGGTTGAGGCCGAACGCGCCCATGAACGTGCCGCCGAGGCGGCCATAGCCGCGCCGAGCGTGCCGGTGCTTACCCTGGAGGACGAGGGCGACGCCTGGGAAGTTGTTAAGGAAGAAGATGCCTACGTGGTGCGCGGCCCCAAGATCGAACGCTTTGCCGGCCGTACCGACTTCAACAGCCCGGCGGGCGTGGAACGCTTGCGTGACATCATGCAAAAGCAGGGAATTATGCACGAGCTTGTCCGCCAGGGTGTTGAGCCAGGCGACTCGGTGCGCATTGCCTCCAAGGGCGAATTCGCGTACTAAGTCTGCGATAATTGTCACACTGCTCGAGCATTGACAAAACTAACCATTAGTGTTATTATGCATGCATTATGAGTAGTATAAGTGCTGGCAATGGCGACCTTTTTGGTAGGGACTCGTTTGTGCCTATGCCCGTTGCCGAAGTGCCGGGCAAACTGCCCGAACTGATGCCCACCGGCTCCGAAGTCCGCATGGCGCTGGACTTTCCGGGCGACTCCGAGCTTTTACAGGAGTGGATTGGCACCGCAGGCGGTCGAATCGTTATGGACCAGGTGGTAGAGGGCGAACATGCCAACGATCCAACCTGGCGTCAAGGCAGTGTAGTTGACGTCGACGGTAATGTCACAAAGCGGTTTGAATTCCGTGCTACGCCGCCAGGTTGGGCCAGCAAGAGTTTCTTTGCCGCCCTGGGCTGGGTCGCTGGTACAAAGATGCAGCCGCGTGGCTTCATGGGCGGCCGAATTGTCCCAGGAGAATCTTAATATGCGATTTTTGCCCTTTGGCGAAAGAGCACCCAGAGACCCATGGGACCTGTTTGCCTACAGGGCCGGCAAATTTGTCGATGCCGCGCGCGACGCAAGTGACAAGGGATATAGCGGGTTCCGCCGCGCAACCACCGATACGCGCTTGAGCCGTATGATGGACGCCGCCGCCGCTGTGTTGCCCGATGAGCCTCTTGTGCAAAGGTGGCAGGAGGGCGGGGCAGTCGGCCTCTGGGCGGCATACGATATCGCTCGGCTGGCTGCGCCGGATAGGGATGCTGAGTTTACCGGCCTGCCCGTCATCCCCGACGAATTCGCCAATTTGCCGGTCATGCCTAATCCGCCAAACGGCGAAGGCATATAGCCGGCTAATTCTGGTACACTGGTAGCTACATGGCTGCCAGTTTTTTCTTTTACGATCTGGAAACGAGCGGGTTCAATCCGCGCGAGGCGCGCATCATGCAGTTCGCCGGGCTGCGTACCGACCTGGCCCTGAATCCGGTGGGCGAGCCGGTAAACGTGCTCGTTAAGTTAACCGACGACATTTTGCCCGACATTGACGCCACGCTCATCACCGGCATTACGCCGCAAATGACGCTGCAAGACGGGATCACCGAGGCTGCATTTTTGCGCCAGTTCGAGCAGGAAGTTGCGTTGCCCGGTACCATTTTCGTAGGCTTTAACACCGTGCGCTTTGACGACGAGTTTATGCGCAACTTGCATTACCGCAATTTTTACGACGCCTACGAGTGGCAATGGCAAGACCAGCGCAGCCGCTGGGATATGCTGGACGTGGTACGCATGACGCGGGCGCTGCGGCCCGAAGGCATTGAGTGGCCGTTTGATGTACACGGCAAGCCGACCAACCGCCTGGAGCTTTTGACCGCCCTGAACAAACTGGAGCACGAGCACGCCCACGACGCCCTGAGCGACGTGGAGGCGACCATCGCCGTGGCCCGGCTCATCCGCAACAAGCAGACCAAGCTGTTTGAATACCTGCTGGGCATGCGCGACAAAAAGAAAATCGCTGAACTCGTGGAGCGTGACGAGCCATTTGTGTACACCAGCGGCAAATACCCTAGCGAGTTTGAGAAAACAACCGTGGCGGTGCGCGTCTGCTCGCACCCCAAGCGCAGCGGCGCCGCCTATGTTTACGACTTGCGCCACGATCCGGCGGAGTGGCTGAACAAGACGCCCGAGCAGTTGGCCGAAGCCTGGAAATGGAAAAAAGACAGCGACGAGCCGCGCCTGCCGGTGAAGCTGCTGCAATACAACCGCTGCCCGGCGGTTGCGCCGCTAGGCGTGCTGGACGAATCAAGCCAGGAGCGCTTGCATCTGAATGTGAAGCTTACGAGGACGCACGAGGCGATGCTGCAAAAAGACAAGGCCTTTGCCGACCGGCTGTGCGCCGCTGCCGACATTCTTGACAGGCAGCAGCAAGTCCGGCTCTTTACCGACGAAAAAGATGTGGATGGCTCTCTGTACGACGGCTTTTTTGAAACTGCTGACAAAAACGCCATGAGCGTTGTGCGCGCCGCCGCTCCCGAGGAGCTGAGCAATTTAGGCCTGCACTTCAAAGACGACCGGCTGAGCGCGCTGTTGCCGCTGTACAAGGCTCGCAACTATTCCAAGCAGCTCACCAGCGAGGAGCGCGAGCAGTGGGAGCAATTCCGCACGCGAAAGCTGCTGGGCGGCGGCCAAAGCAGCCGGCTTGCCAAGTTTATTGCACGGCTGCAGCAGGTGGGCGCCGATACCAACCTCACCGGCCACCAGCAATATTTGCTGGAAGAGCTCAAGTTGTACGCCGAAAGCATTATGCCCGAAGTCGACGGGTAGCACGAGTACCGTGGCGGCGCAAAAAACGTAATGCGGCTACTCGGAGGCTTGTGCCCGGCCGCGGTGCGGCCTACGGGCCTCCTCGAACCGCATCACGTTTTTTGCGCTTGACAGTGGAACGTTCACCGGCGTACCCTGGGCAACAGAAGGACTTACAGCTATGTTACTCAACAAACGAACTACCACCTGGTCTGGCTTCATCGACGACTCCTGCTGCTAGCGGGAGACTCCTCTCGCACAACTTATTAACAGAGAGGATAAGAGATGATTCGGAAATTTGATTTTTTGGTGGCGCTGTATATTTTTGGGGTTATGGTGGCGGAGCTTATGGGCTCCAAAACGTTCCCTTTGGGGCAAATTGGCCACTGGCACTTAACGGCGAGCGTGGCGGTGTTTGTGTTCCCGCTGCTGTTTACCGTGACTGATGTGATTGTGGAAGTGCACGGCCGCAAGCGGGCGCGCAGCGTGGTGTTTTCGGGGATTATCATGGTGGCGCTGCTGGCCTTGTTTGAAGTGTTGGCGGTACACATTACGCCGTCGGCGCGCTATGCCAGCCAAGAGGCGGCGTACGACGCCATCTTTGGCGCCAGCTTGCGCTTGGCCGCGGCCAGTCTGGTAGCCTTTGCCGCTTCCGAACTACTGGATGTGCTGGTCTTTGCCCGGTTGCGCCAGGCGCTTGGCGGCCGCGGGCTGTGGCTGCGCAACAATGTGTCAAACTTTGTATCGCAGCTGGCTGATTCCACTATTTTTTTGACACTGGCGTTTTACGCGGTGGGCGCTTCGTTTGGTTCAAACGTGTCGTTTTTGCTGGGCATTATCGTACCGTATTGGCTGGTGAAGTGCGCCTTCTCGGTGCTGGAAACGCCGCTGGTTTACTTAGGCGTGTGGTGGCTGAAGGGTGAGCGCAGCGAGAAGCCAGCCGAGGCGCTGGAAGGAACGCCAGCGTGATCGCCACGGCCATTCGTACGCGCAAAGTGACGGCTGGCGCCTGCAGCATAACCGACCTGCTGGACAAGTCGCTGTCTGAGCTGTCTGAGCGCAGCGTGCTCGTGGTCACATCTAAGATCGTGTCGCTGTGCGAGGGTCGCGTGAAGCCCTTGGAAGGCACCGATCTGCCCAAACTGGTGCTCGATGAGGCTGAGTGGTACCTACCCGAGGGCAGCGTCCAGCACGGCTACACCTTTACCATCGCGCATAACATGGTCACGCCTAATTCGGGCATCGACGAGTCGAACGCCAAGGGCGTGTATGTGTTGTGGCCTGAGGACCCGCAGGCGAGTGCGAATCGCATTCGCAGCTACCTGGTAGATCGTTTCAAACTCAAAGAAGTAGCCGTCATTATTGTGGACAGCACCTTTTTGCCGCTGCGTTGGGGTTCGGTGGGTTTAAGTTTGGCATACAGCGGCATTGAGCCGTTGCGCCGCTATGTCGGGCAGGAAGATCTGTTCGGGCGTATCTTGCGCGTCAGCCGCAGCAATGTGGTCGACAGCTTGGCCGCTACCGCCACTCTACTGATGGGCGAGGGCGCCGAACAAACGCCACTGACAGTTATACAAGACGTGCCCAACATCACGTTTGTGCCGCGCGACCCTACGTCAGAAGAGATCGCGAGCCGGCACACGCCGCCGCACGAAGACATGTTTGGCGACATCCTGACCGCCGTCCATTGGGAGCGTGGCGGCAAGGGCGGAAGTGCCGACGTTGAAAAGACATAATAACTCCGCTATAACATAAAGCAATGGGACATACACCGAACATACCGAACGCCCTGCCGAAACTGCCGAGCCCTGGTTATGCGCTTGAACTCGCCGCAACACATTTGTGGCACGAAGGAATGGCTGTTGATATGACCGTCGCTGCGTTTGGCCGCGACCGACCAACGGGCGCACACGCCGAAGTCGTACGCGTCATGGACGCGGCGGAAACGCCGGCTGACCTGCGCGCGCCTTATGACAAATGGCATATGGGCGGGCATTTTGGCGAAATTGGTAAGACGGCACTGGTTTTGGAGCACAGCGATGTGCCCTCTATTGAGGAGCAGAAAACCGCCCTGCACCGCGGGGCTGTGGCAATGACGCTGCTCGGCATTACCGACACCGTGGCGAGCGCGCCGGACTCACGCCGCAGCGCGGAAAACAGCGGAAAATTTTTTGATAACATTCGCCGCGTCCTCCTGACGGGCCGCCAGCCTCACTATGTTTATAGCGGCTTAAGTAGAGAGAAGGCGGCATATGACTTTGCCCGCGCTGCCGGGGGCTACCTGCACCTGGAGACTGTGGGCGACCAAGTCGACGCCCTGCTGGTGCGGCTGAGGGACATATGGCTGGAGCGCCTGGCGCTCAGCGAGCCTGGCAAGGGTGATCCTATGCGCTTATTCAATCTCGCCAAACAGACCGGAGAGGTGGGCGTCCGCCTGGCTGCTGTAACGGTCTTGGGCCGTGATGGCCATCCAGCACTTCGGCAACTGGGCGCGATTGGCGGGCTGGAAGAGCACAAAACAACAGAGCCAGCGGGCGGCATCGCCACCTATGCCAGTGCCGCTGCGCAGCGTGACCAGCTGAGTGATTATGTCGGCCGGGAATGGGCAGTCCGCGCTCGCCGCCGTGAGCAACTGACCCTTTACCGACGGGGCTGGGCTCAACTGACAAACAAACGGCACCGCCAAGTGTTCCAGACCGTTACTTTCTTTGCGACGAGTCCTTGGTCGCACCCCTAGTGCCGCGAGTGGCGCAGCAGGCGTTTGCCATAGGCAAGAGCAGCCTTTAGGGCGTGTACCATGCGGTCGCGTATTCGTTCGGCAATAGCGAATTCGGTAGCCAAAATGGCAAAACCCAAGAAAATGGCCGCCCAGCCCGGCCCCGGCAGCACCAGCATTGCCAGCCCGGCAACAACTAACAGGGAGCCGACAACCAGCACCAGCGATTGCCGCAGGGGTCGCGGTGTCTGTTGCCATGCCCGTTTTAGCCGTTCCATGGGTCTTAGTATACCTGGGAGGGTAGCCAAGAAGTTCGTTTTTCGCTATAATCTATCTGTTTATGAGTGAGCAGATTGTCGTACAAGGCGCGCGCGAGCACAACCTCAAGAATATTGATGTTAGCTTGCCGCGCAACAAGATGGTGGTAGTGACGGGACTGTCCGGTTCGGGCAAGTCCAGCCTGGCGTTTGATACGATTTATGCCGAGGGCCAACGCCGCTACGTGGAGAGTTTGAGTTCGTACGCCCGGCAGTTTTTGGGTCTGATGGAAAAGCCCGATGTCGACCAGATTGACGGCCTTAGCCCGGCCATTTCGATCGACCAGAAATCGACCAGTCGCAACCCGCGCTCAACGGTGGCCACAGTCACCGAAATTTATGACTACCTGCGCCTGTTGTTCGCCCGCATCGGTGTGCCGCATTGCCCGGTTTGCGGCCGGACCGTGACCCGCCAGACTACCCAAAACATCGTCGATCAAATTGCTCATTTGCCGGAGGGCGCCCGTTTGATGGTTTTGGCGCCGGTGGTAGCCGCCAAAAAGGGTGCCTTTGAGCACATTCCCGAGCAATACAGCCGCGCCGGTTTTGCCCGCGCCCGCGTCGATGGCGTGGTATACGCCCTGGACGAGTTCCCGGAGTTGGACAAAAACTACAAGCACACCATCGACGTGGTTATCGATCGTCTGGTGAACGACGAATCGAGTCGTTCGCGGCTTGCGCAGTCGGTTGAGCAGGCCCTGGAAGCCGCCGAGGGCAAGGTGCGCGTCGTCAACGCCGACACGAACGAAGAGCACCAGTACAGCCTGATGTACGCCTGCATCGACCACCCCGAGGTGACCATTCCGGAACTTGAGCCGCGCACCTTCAGCTTCAACAGCCCGCAGGGCGCCTGTCCGGTGTGCACCGGCCTTGGT